>NZ_JAKRNG010000004.1:0-132900 GCF_022347125.1 Helcobacillus sp. ACRRO | reverse complement strand
GCAGCGTCGGTGCGGCCGCGGCGCTCAGCGACCATCAGCAGCCGGCGCAGCGCGAACGCCGTGTTGGTGTGCAGTCCGTGCCGCACCGGCAGGTCGGTGCGGGACAGCCAGGTGATCGTGAGGTCGAGGACGGTGTCGGCGAGTGGTGCTGCCCCGGGCGCGAGGTCCTGCAGTTCGGGCGTGGTGGCGGTGGCGAGGGAGTCGGCGAGCATCGCCGCCCACGCCCATCCGTAGGGCCGCTCCCATGTGGGGTGGGCGCGCAGGTAGTCGACTTCGGTCTGGATGTTCTCGGCGCTGAGGTGCTGCTGGAGGAGGTCCAGGGCGCGCTGCCGCCATGCGGGGGCGGGGGAGGGGCCGACGGGCTCCTCGATGAGCTGGGTGAGCAGCCAGTGCATGTGGACGCTGGAGTGCCAGTCGAAGGAGTTGCCGAATGCGGGGTGCAGCGCTGCCGGGGTGTGCATGTCGGCGGGGTCGGCCTGCACATGGTGCGCGGCGTACGGGTATTGGCGGGTGATGTTGTCCAGGGCGACGGCGGCGAAGGCGTCGATCAGATCGGTGTCCATAGAGACCTTAGGGTACGGGACAGCACAGAATCGCACAGCCGGCCGCATTGGGCCGGTATTTTCGCGGGAACCGCCCAGTGCAGCGCCTTCACCGCGCCTACTGTGGAGATGGAACCCCATTCGCTGTGACTGATTTCTGGAGGACCCCATGCCTGATCTTCTCGCCGGCCGCTGCGCCCTCGTCACCGGCGGCACCCTCGGCATCGGCTTCGGCATCGCCCAGACCCTGCGCGCCCACGGCGCCCGCGTCATGGTCACCGGCCTCACCGATGAGGAATGCGGCCCCGCCCGGGACGCCGGTTTCGACGCCATCGCCGTGGACGTCCGCGACCCGGACGCCTGCGCCGCCGCGATCGAACAGGCCATGTCCACGCTCGGCTCCCTCGATGTGCTCTGCTCCAACGCCGGCATCTACCCGCAGGTCCGCATCGAAGACGCCACCGCCGAAGACTTCGACACCATCTTCGGCGTCAACGTCCGCGGCACCGTGAACATCGTGAAGGCCGCGCTGCCGGCGCTGCGCGACTCGGGCCGTGGCCGCATCGTGGTCACGAGCTCCATCACCGGCAACCACACCGGCTACCCCGCCTGGTCGCTGTACGGAGCCACCAAAGCCGCGCAGATGGGCTTCGTCCGCTCCGCCGCGATCGAGCTCGCACCCTCGAATATCACCGTGAACGCTGTCCTGCCGGGCAACATCGTCACCCCGGGGCTGAAGGCCCTCGGCGAGGACTACATGGACAAGATGGCGCGCTCCGTCCCCCTGGGCTTCCTCGGTGAACCCGAGGACATCGGTGAAGCCGCCGCCTTCCTCGCCTCCGACGGCGCCCGCTACATCACCGGTCAGCAGATCATCGTGGACGGCGGCCAGATCCTGCCGGAGACCCCCGAGGCGCTGGAGGACATGCGCGCCGCCGGTTGACAGCCGCGCCGAGGTGAGGCCCCGCGGTCACGGGGCCGGCCGGATCCGTCGGCCTCACCGCCGACGGAGGAGGTCCTCCGCCCGCGCCTCCGCATCGACCACGGAGGCGCCGTCCAGCATGTGCAGGGCGAAGTCACGGCTCATGCGGTCGAAGCAGGCGGTGCCGCGCACGGGGTTGCCGTGCTCGTCCAGCGACGGTGAGAACGTCGCGAACCCCAGCTTCGGCGGCAGCGCCGCGAGGATGCCGCCGCCCACCCCCGACTTCGCCGGCAGGCCCACATCGGTCATCCAGTCGCCGGCGTCGTCATACATCCCGCAGGTCATCATCACCGACATCGTCAGCTTCGCTGCGCGCCGGGAGAACACCCGCTCACCCGTCTTCGGGTTCACGCCGCCGCTGGACAGCGTCGCCGCCATCACCGAGAGGTCCTCCGCGGTGACCAGGGTGGAGCAGCCGCGCACATAGCCCTCCACCACGTCATGCGAATCCTCGGCCATCTGGCCGGCGGCGCGCAGCATGTGGGCGAGCGCCAGATTGCGGTCAGCGTCCTCCATCTCCGCTTCGAGGGTGTCGGCATGCACCTCGAGGTCACGGCCCGCGGCTCGGCACATCGCCTCGTGCAGACGCTCCCGCCGCTCACGGCGGCTGGTGCCGAGCATGGCGTGGATCCGGATCGCGCCGATGTTGATCAGCGGGTTCTTCGGCCGGCCCGTGTCCAGGTTCAGCGACACCGCGTTGAACACCTCACCGGTGGGCTCCACATCCACTCGGTTCAGCACATGGTCCTCACCCCGATGGTCCAGCGCCGCCGCGTAGCCGAACGCCTTCGAGATCGACTGGATCGCGAACTCATGCCGCGTGCCGACGCTCATCACCTCACCGTCGCCGAGGCACACAGCGATTGCCAGGTGGTCCGATCGGGCGCCCGTCAGCTTGGACATCGGCGGGATCTGTCCGCCGCTGACCTCATCGAGAACGGATCCCCGCAGGGCCGCCAGGTAGTCAAGAAGCGCACTCATGGCTCGACGCTAAGCCACCGGGCCCCTCCAGGCAAAGCCGCGCACCTGCGTGCGAGCCTGAGGCACGCGCCCCTCAGATGCGGACGGGGCGGCTGGGAGCCGACTGATTCCACAGCCGGTCCAGGGCCGTCACCACGAACGTTCCACGCACCGGCGCGGAGCCCGTCAGGGTGAGGGTCTGGCGGCCCCCGCGGTCGTCGGCGCGGACCGTGGCGAGGAGGTTGCGCCCGTCGCCCAGAGCGGCTCCGTCGGCCTGCCCGGCCGGCAGGCGCCAGATCGCGAAGCTGGTGGCGCCCTTCGCACTCGCGCGGTTCCAGGACAGCACCGCGGCATCGCCCTTCGCGGACACCTGCACACCCACCGGGGCAGACGGGGTCGTGCCCTTCAGGTGCGGCATCTCAGGAACCAGTGCCGGAGTCGAATAGTGCTGCTTCACCATCGCGGTGACGGCACCGGCGGTATCGGCGCGCAGGTCGCTCGCGCTGAAGAACGCGTCGCCCTCCACGGACGCATACGAGCGGTTGAGCGTGAGGTGCTCGGTCAGCTCAGCCGCACCGAACTCACCGGAGGTGGACTTGTACACGGCCTGACCGATGAACAGGGACACGTTCGTGTCCTTCACCTGCTCGCACCACCAGGAGGTCAGCTCCGCGTAGTCCGCCGCTGGGTGGCCGATCTCCCAGTAGATCTGCGGACAGATGTAGTCCACCAGGCCCTTCTTCACCCAGTCGAGGGTGTCGGCGTACACGGTCTCGTAGGACCCCGAGCCGGACGTGGCGGAGCCGCGCGGATCCGAGGACTGGTTGCGCCAGATGCCGAACGGGCTCACCCCGAACTTCACCCACGGCTTCTCCGTCTTGATCCGCGTCCCCATCTCTTCGATCAGCAGGGTGATGTTCTGCCGGCGCCAGTCCTCCACGCTCTGGCCCGCGCCGTACTGCGCAAACGCGTCAGCGTCCGGCAGCTCCTCCCCGTCCACGGGATAGGGGTAGAAGTAGTCGTCGAAGTGGACGGCGTCGATGTCGTACCGAGTGACGGCGTCCATCATCGCGTCCTGCACGAACGACCGCACCGCCGGCAGACCCGGGTTGTAGTACAGCTTCTTCCCGTACGCGAACACCCAGTCCGGGTGCACCCGAGCCGGGTGGTCCGCGACCAGAGCCGACGGGTCGTCATGCTGCGCCACCCGGAACGGATTGAACCAGGCATGGAACTCCAGGTTGCGGGCGTGCGCGGCCCTCACCTGGAACGCCAGCGGGTCATACCCCGGGTCCTTCCCCTGCTCGCCGGTCAGCCAGTGGGAGAACGGCTCCAGATCGGACGGCCAGAACGCGTCGGCCGTGGGCCGCACCTGCGAGATCACCGCATTCAGCCGCAGCTCCTGGGCCAGGTCCAGCCACGCCAGGAACTCCTTCTTCTGCTCCTCAGCGGACAGCCCCGGCTTCGAGGGGTAGTCGATGTTCTCCACCGCCGCGATCCACATTGCGCGCAGCTGCCGCACCGGGCGGGTCCTGTCAGCACCCGCCTCACTGATCGTCTCCGCCGACGGGTCGTGCGCCGCCGACGCCGCCGGCGCCCCCACGATCCCGACGGTGAACGCCGCTGAGGAGACCACCGCCCCGGACGTCAGACGCAGCAGATCGCGGCGGTTCAGCGGTTCAGCCATGAGGGTGGTCTCCTCGCACAGGTGACAGGACACCCTTGACCGTTTCATGATTCTCTTGGAATTTCCATGAACAAACCGGAAGGACACTGCCATGTGCCGTCTGCTCGCCGTCTCCACCCGCGACGACCGCCCCCTCGCGGAGGCCTACAGCGAGCAGTTCGAAGCGTTCACCTCCCAGTCCTGCCTGCACACGGACGGCTGGGGCCTCGCCTGGTATGAGAACGGTCACCTGAGCACCGGCCGCGACATCGACGAAGCGCACGCCTCCGGCCTGTACCGCGACCTCACCACCCACCGGGCCCGCGGCCCCATTATGCTCGCGCACCTGCGCAAAGCCAGCGAAGGCCTCGCCACCGAGATCGCCAACACCCACCCCTTCACCGACGGCGACATCGCCTTCGCCCACAACGGCGAGTTCGACCTGTCCGATGCCCTGCGCCGCGCCGTCCTCGACCGCGGTGGCCGCACCCCCTTCGGCACCACCGACACCGAACTGTTCTTCTCCCTCCTCACCCGCTGCGCCGCCGACGCCGACCTCACCGACGCCTCCCCGCTCGCCGACTGGGCGCGGGCCGTGCAGCAGGCGGCGCGCGACATCACCGGACTGGTCCTCGCCCACGGCACCCGCCCGCCCGAGTCACTGAACTGCGTGCTCACAACCCCGCGCGGCTTCGTGGCGTACACCCAGTGGGACCCGGAGCAGTCGAAGCCGCCGAAGAAGTACGGCGACTACCACCTGGACTTCCGAGCGGAGGCAGAGCGTGTCGTCGTGGTGTCCAGCGGCGTGGACACCTCCGGGTATGAACGCCTGGAGCAGGGGGAGGCGCTCGCCGTCACCGCGGGCACGCTCACCGCCGAACGCATCGCCGCGCTGGGCTGACGCCGCGCTCAGCCCTTCCCGGTCGGCATGTGGGGATTCCCGCGGTCGACCTGTGCCGACGGGTGCCGACGGGTGCCGCCAAGGTTGCGCGGAGGCCTGGCGATTAGCCTCACGGCACAGCCCTCGACACCCGTTCTTCAGGAGGCGCCATGTCCGAGAAGCTCGACCAGCTCACCTTCCACGACCCCGTCACCCGCTTCGAGTCCATCGAACCGCCGATCCAGCACCAGGAGGAGCCCGGCCTGGACCGCGATCTGAAGCCGCACCCTGACCGCGGTGAGGAGTCCTACCGCGGCACCGGCCGTCTGCAGGGCCGCCGCGCTCTCATCACCGGTGCCGACTCCGGCATCGGCGCCGCCGTCGCCATCGCCTTCGCCCGCGAAGGCGCGGACGTGGCCCTCAACTACCTCCCGCAGGAACAGGCCGACGCAGAGGTCATCAAGGACCTCATCGAGAAGGAGGGCCGCACCGCGGTCCTGCTTCCCGGTGACCTCGCCGACCATGATGTGAGCCGCTCACTGCCGGACAAGGCGGTCGAAGGTCTCGGCGGTCTCGACATCCTCGTCAACAACGCCGGCAAGCAGATCAGCGTGGACGAACTGGAGAAGCTCGAGGATCAGCAGGTCGAGGAGACGTTCGACGTCAACATCCTCGCGATGTTCCGCATCACCCGTGCCGCGCTGAAGCACCTGCCGGCAGGCTCCACCATCATCAACTCCACCTCGGTGCAGGCGTACAAGCCGTCCGCGCACCTGCTGGACTACGCCTCCACCAAGGCCGCGATCAACGCGTTCACCAAGGGGCTCGCCGAGCAGCTCGCACCCAAGGGGATCCGCGTCAACGCGGTGGCGCCCGGTCCGGTCTGGACAGTGCTGCAGGTGACCGATGGGCAGCCGAAGGAGAAGCTGCCGAAGTTCGGCAAGGACACCCACCTGGGCCGCGCCGGCCAGCCGGTGGAACTCGCACCGGCCTACGTGTTCCTCGCCTCGGCGGAGTCCAGCTTCGTGGTGGGGGAGACCCTCAACGTGAACGGCGGCCAGCCGACCCCCTGATCAGCAGGTGGGCGACATCGGTGCAGATGCCGGTGGCGCCCCAGTTCAGCAGCTGATTCGCGCGCGCCGGGTCGTTGACGGTCCACACGTTGACGTCGAATCCGGCGGCGCGCATCGTCTCCACCTCGGCGCGGGTCAGTCCTCGATCCTGCGGATGCACGATTCCCGCACCGGCCATCTCGATCACGGTCCGCCAGTCCTCCCGCAGCGACTCCCGCGTGAACAGGCACGCGAGTTCGATGCTCGCCCCCGTCGGCGCGCCCTGCAGCTGGTCGGCGGCGCGGCGGATCAGCAAGTGGTTAAACGAGGACAGGATGATGCGCCGGTCCGGATCCAACCGGTCCAGCGCCTTGAGGACCGTGTCCACGAGGGCGCGTCCAGCCGCGGCACCGCCGACGGGTGACTTCAGCTCGATGTTCGCATTGAGCTCCAGGGCGTTCAGCAGATCGATCAGCTGATCGAGCGTGGGAATCCGCTCACCGGCGAACGCGGGGGAGAACCAGGAGCCGGCGTCGATATGCTCGAGATCGCTGCGAGTGAGGTCCGCGATCGTTCCGGAGCGGTCCGTGGTGCGGTCCAGCTGGGTGTCGTGGAGGAGCACCGCTGTGCCGTCGCCCAGCAGATCAACGTCGCATTCCAGCCACTGCACTCCGTGCTCCGCCATCATTCGGAATGCCGCCAGCGTGTTCTCCGGGGCGAGGCGGCTCATGCCCCGGTGGGCGATGATGCGTCCCGTCACCGTTGACCCCCTCGACCAGCGCCGCGGCGGTGAGCGTTCCATGCGACCACAGCGGCGAGGACGGCTGCGGCGACCGCGATGGTCACCCAGTTCGGAACCGCCCGGGAGAAGGACATGACGTTCGCCTCCAGCTGCGCCTGGTCGCGTGCGCCGAGGACACCGCCGAGGTTCGCCGTGCCCTGCGTCAGCAGCATCAGCACGCCGATGCCGATCGTGAGCACACCGGCGATGATCGCCGTCCACGTGGTTCGGATCGGGCCGAGCACCACTTCCCGCGGCCGCACCAGCGACCGCACCCACGGCAGGCGCGTCCACACCAGTGCCAGGATCAGCAACGGCGCCGTCATCCCGGCCGCGAACACGAGCAGGATGAGGCCGCCGTACAGGGCGTTGGAGCTGAACGCGGCGAACGCGAGGACCGCGCCGAGCATCGGGCCGGCGCACACACCGGCCACGCCGTACACGGTGCCGAGCGCGTAGGTGGACAGTGCCGAGATGCTCGAGCTGCCGCCCGGGGCGCCGGGCGCTCCCACCGACGGGGCGGAGCTGAGGCGGGACAGACCGGGGATCGGAATGTTCAGCAGCAGCAGAGCACCGAG
The DNA here is from genome assembly GCF_022347125.1 of Helcobacillus sp. ACRRO. NCBI lineage: Bacteria > Bacillati > Actinomycetota > Actinomycetes > Micrococcales > Dermabacteraceae > Helcobacillus > Helcobacillus sp. ACRRO. Next base: position 125,459 of record NZ_JAKRNG010000004.1, on the reverse strand, counting down.
CGCGATCACCAGCACCGACACCGCAGCCACCAGCGTGGCTCGGTGCTGGTTCACCAGCGCGCCGAGGGAGCCGGCGAGGATGCCCAGCGGGACGAGGGTGGTGATCAGACCGAGGTAGAACACGCCCGTGCGGGTGAGGACGGTGGTGCGGTCGGCGAACGCGTAGGAGAAGAACGCCGGCAGCAGCATGACGGAGCAGGGGCTCAGCAGTGTGAGTGCCCCACCGAGAAAGGCGCCGAGGAAACCGAGGTCCATGGTGTCACTCCGCGGGCTTCTCGCCGGCGTCCTCGAGGGCTTTGTCGATGAACTCCTCGAAGTTCTCGATCGGCTGCGCGCCGGCCATGCCCTGAATGCCGATGCCGAAGAACGGAACGCTCGTCACCCCGGCCATCTGAGCCTGCTGCGTCGACGCGCGGACCTCCTCAGCGAGCGCCGGGTCCTTCATGTCCTTCTTGAAGCGGTCGATGTCCTCCACGCCGGCCTCCCGGGCGAAGTCGACCAGCTCAGCGTCCGGCAGCTCCGGGTGGCCGCGTTCGGGGGCGGCGGCGTAGACCGCGGTGATGTACTCCACGTACTTGCCCTGGCGGCCGGCGGCTCGAGCTGCCATGGCGGCGCGCTCAGACTCGGGACCGAAGAAGGAGACGTCATGGAACTCGATGCGCAGCTGACCGGAGTCCACGTACTTCTTCTGGATCTCCGGGAGGGTGTCGCGGTCGAACTGGGCGCAGAACGGGCAGCGCATGTCGGTGAACTCGATCATCGTGACCGGCGCGTCCACATCACCGATCGCCATGGGGTCGTCCGGGTCGTTGCGCTCCAGGCCGGGGCCGTCATCACCCGCAGCGGGGGAGGCCGACGGGGCCTGCTGTTCACCGCCGCCGTCGGATGCGGCCTGGGCGGTCGCCGTCGGCGCGGGGGTCGCCGACGCGGAAGCAGCAGTGGGCGATTCGGACGAGCGGTTCTTCGTCAGCTGCGCGACGAGCACGAGCGCGGCGAACACGGCAGCGGCGATGCCGACGACGATCAGGATGCGCCCGCGCCCTCGACCGCGGCTCTGCGACGGGGCGTCGGCGCCGTCGGGCGCAGTGCTGGGGAGCGGTTCAGGCTGGGGTGAGGAGGGGTTAGTTGACGTAGACACGCCGACAGGCTAGCGGTTTCCAGCGGGCGGGACGAGGCGTTCGAGGCCCGTGCCACCGATGCATCAGCGGGAAAGGCTGGGAGTGCGTGGAGAGTCGCCGCCTATAGTTGCATCGTTATCGAAACGAGACTGGCGCGCCTTGCGTCGATTCGGAAGGAGACCCCATGAACAACGATTTCGCCAACAAGGCAGAGAGTGCCGCGGACAAGTTCGCAGACAAGACGAAAAACAAGTCCGACGAGTTCTCCGGCAAGGCCAAGGAAGCACTCGGCGGCCTCACCGGCGATGATCAGCTCAAGGGCGAGGGCAAGGCCGAGGCCCTCATGGCGAAGGGCAAGGACGCCCTCGATTCCGTCAAGAACTCCATCCAGGACGGCTCCGCCCAGGAGGCCGTCAAGGAGAAGTTCGAGCAGGTCAAGGGTGCTGTCGCCGAGGGCGTGGACAAGTTCCAGAACCGCAAGTCCAACTGACACCAGCGGACACACAGCAGGGCCCCACCCGAACGGGTGGGGCCCTGCTGTGTGAGAACGGCGCCGCAGCGGGTTAGGAGCGGAGGATGTTCTCCATCTTCTTGCCGCGCGCCACGTCGTCCACGAGCTTGTCCATCCAGCGGATCTTCTGCATGAGCGGATCCTCGATGTCCTCCACCCGCACCCCGCAGATCACGCCGGTGACCAGGTCCGTGTTCGGGTGCATCTGCGGAGCATCCGCGAAGAACTCCCGCAGCGTGGCGGGAGAAGCCGCCTGCTCGCGCAGCTGTTCGGTGCTGTAGCCGGTCAGCCAGGTCAGCACGTGGTCGAGCTCCTCGCGGGTGTGGCCTTTGCGCTCCACCTTGGTCTGGTACAGGCCGTCGATATCGCCGTATCGCATCTGGAAGACGCGCTCGAGCTTCGGGTCAGTGGTCATGCCCTGAGCCCATCGGAGGCGCTCACAGGAAGAACTGCGTGACCAGGCCGGAGATCGCGATCAGCCCGAACACGACCACGAACGCGTTCACCACCCACTGGCGGCGGAAGGGCTTGAGCGCCGGGATCGTGTAGATGCCCACCACCGGCAGGATGAAGAGGATCATCGCAATGACCGGGCCGGTGATCTGTTCGATGATGTCGAGGATCTGCGGGTTCGCGACTGCCACCAGCCAGGTGATGACGAACAGCAGCACCGCGACGATCTTCTGCACGGTCTTGGCGTTGAAGTCCTCGCGCGGGGTGCGGCGCACCGCACGGATGATGCCGACTGCGCCCTCAGCAGCGCCGAGGTAGTGGCCGAAGAAGCTGGAGGTGATCGCCGCCATCGCAATGATCGGACCGGCGTAGGCGATGATCGGGTTGTCGAGCGTGTTCGCCATGAAGGTCAGCACCGTGTCATTGGAGGCGCGGGCCTGCGCCATGCCGTCCGAACCCATCGCCAGGACGCAGGACCACACGAACAGCATCGTGAACACCACGAGGATGGTCGAGGCCAGACCGAGCGTCTTGGACGCAACCGCGTTCGCATCGTCTCCGTGCTCTTCGCGCATCGCGAGGGAGAACTGAGAGATCGCGGGCGAATGGTTGAACGCGAACACCACGGTCGGCATTGCGAGCCACACAGCCGTCAGCAGGCCCGTTGCGCTCGGTGCCTGGCTGAAGGCGGAGAAGTCCCACTGGGGGATCAGGTAGATCGAGAAGGTGAACAGGGCGAGGATCAGCGGCACCACGATCCACCCGGTGATCATCAGCATCAGCTTCTGCCCGAACAGCATCACCAGCATCATCGCGCCCACCAGCACCAGGGCCAGCAGCCAGCGCGGAATTTCCGGGCCGTGCAGCTGCTGCTGGATGAAGCCGTCCACCGTGTTCGTGATGGAGACGCCGTAGATCAGCACGATCGGCAGGATCGCCAGGAAGTACAGCACCGTGATGACCATGCCGATGGCATGGCCGTAGTGGTCCTCGGAGGTGGTGGTGATGTCGGCGTCCTCACGGTCGGAGGAGAGGACGTACCGGGACAGTCCGCGGTGCGCGAGGAACACCAGCGGGCCCACGATGATCGTCAGGATCAGCAGGGGCCACACGCCGCCCTCACCGGCAGAGATCGGGAGGAACAGGATGCCGGCGCCCACAGCGGTGCCGAACATGCTGATCGCCCATCGCTTCGAGGCCTTGGGTTCGCCGTCGGACGCCGTGGTGGTGTTCGACAGATTCTCGGGGGTGGAAGACATCGTTGTCCTAGCAGAGAGACTCCGGGGTGCCCCTCGACCTTACCAATCTGCACCCGTGGCCCGACTCAGGCGCGCGCGAGTCGGCTCCGCAGAACTGCGAACGCCCCGAACAGCGCCGCTACCTGGGCGGACACTGGTCGGGGCGAGAAGCCGGAGCTGCGGATCAGGCGCCGGTGAACAGCGTGAACAGGACGCCGGAGATGGCGATCAGTCCGAAGATCAGAACGAACCCGTTGCGCAGGTAGTCGCGGCGGTACTTCGTCAGGCCCGGGATCGTGTAGATGCCCACGATCGGCAGCACGAAGAGGATCGCCGCCAGCACCGGACCGGACATCGATTCGATCAGGTCGAGGATCTGCGGGTTCACCACCGCGGTGACGTACACGATTGCGAAGATGATGGCGGCCACCAGGTACTTCACGCCCTTCTCGCCGAGGCGCTCGGTGAAGCGGGGCGCGGAGTCGCGGATCATCGCGACCACGCCTTCCGCCACGCCGAGGTAATGGCCGAAGAAGCTCGAGGTGATGGCGCAGATCGCGATGATCGGGCCCATGATGCCGATGATCGCCACGCCGGTGTCGTTGGCGAGGTAGGACAGCACCGTCAGGTTCTGTGCGCGCGCCTCCGCCAGCTTCGAGGGACCCATCGCCAGCACGCAGGACCACACGAACGCCATCGTGAAGATGACCAGCAGGATGTTCGCGACCCGCAGGGTCCGGGAGGCCTCCTGTTCGGCGCGGTCGCCGTAGGCGTCCCGCATCGACAGGGAGAACTGGGAGATCGCCGGTGTGTGCGAGAACGCGAACACGAGCACGGGGATCGACAGCCACACCGAGAAGACCAGCGAGCCGACGGTGGGGCGCGCGGAGAACGCCGACAGGTCCCACATGGGGATCAGGTAGAGGGTGAAGAACGCGAGCGCGGCGATCAGCGGCCACACCAGGAACGACGTCACCTTCAGCATCAGGTTCAGGCCGAAGAACATCACGGCCATCATCGCGCCGATGAGCACAAGGGCCAGCAGCCAGCGCGGGATCTCCGGTCCGTGCAGCTGGTTCACGAGGAACGAGTCCACGGTCGAGGTGATCGCCACGCCGTACACGAGGACGAACGGCAGGATCGCCAGGAAGTACACGATCGTGATGACCATGCCCCAGACCCTGCCGTAGTTCTGCTCCGCCACCATGGTGATGTCCGATCCGGGCACGCGGGAGGACAGCACGAAGCGGCTGAGGGCGCGGTGGGCGAGGAACGCGAGCGGCCCGATGATGATCGTGATGATCAGCAGCGGCCACACGCCGCCGGCGCCGGCGGAGATGGGCAGCAGGAGGATTCCCGCACCCACGGCGGTGCCGAAGAGCGAGATCGCCCACGACATGTTGAACCGCTTCGGATGCTCGGGCGGGTTCGCGGGCTCCTCGATGACAGCGGCGGTCGAACCGCCCTGTTCGGCAGGGGATTGGGCAGACATCGTTGTCGGATTCCTTCGCAGGTGGACGGTCAGGGTCACGCGCCGTCAGGGCACGGCGGTGCCCGCGGCGGTCATGAGGGATTGGTCCACCGTAGCCCGGTGCCGACGCGAGGTCGATTTAAGTGGCGCAGGCTACACCAGGGTGAATGCGGTGTCAGGAGAACGCCGGTGTTCGTCTCTCAGCTGCAGGCTCAGCGCACGATGGTGCGGCGATTCGCATCGACGCGCCGGGTCCAGCCGCGCCCGTCCAGATGCTCCAGCAGCGGGATCAGCACTCGGCGGGTCGTGCCCAGCGCACGCCGAGCCTCCGACGCCGTGAACGGCTGATCCAGCTGCGCCAGCTCCCGCATCGCCAGGGCCGGCGCGGTGGGCAGCAGCACGATGCCGTCGGCGATGCGCAGCAGACGGCCCTGCTTCTGAGCCGCCGCGAGCTCCTTCGGGCCAAGCCGCAGGTCATCCAGATCGAACGCCTCCGGGGCCGCGAAAGGCTCCGCTCGCAGCCGCCGCTCGAGCTCAGCGACCGATGCCTCCGCTGCACCCAGGCTCGGGGCAGCGCCGGGCAGGGTGAAGCGCCCGTCGGCTGCGTCGACGCCGGCGGTGCGCACCACCAGGGGCAGCAGGGAAGGGTCCGGAAGCTGCAGGGCGGTGAGGGCGGCGCCGCGGGGGAGCCCGCCGCCGAGCGGGTCGCGCTTCAGCTCCTCGCCGACCGCGGTGCGAAGGTCGGCGGTCCAGCGGTCGAGGCGGTCGCGGGCGATGAGGAAGTCCCCGTTGGGGATCAGGCCGAGGTCGCTCAGGGACGGGGCCGACGGGTCCGCGCCCGGCACCTCGAGTCCGAACCGCTCGAGCTGTTCGGTGCGCATCGCCCCGCGGCGCTCGACCTCCATCAGGGCGCTGCCCCTCTCGGGCAGGGCCGCGAGCTCCGCGGCGCGGCGCCGTCCCGCGCCGCGGCGGTCCAGTTCCGGTGGGTCCACATCCATGACCCGGACACCGCCGAGGACGGCGCGCTGCCCGCTGCCGCGCAGCACCATGCGATCGCCGATGACCAGCGGCAGCACCCGCGGCATGGTGATCCGCGCATGCTGCGCATCGAACGGCCGGATGTGCGCCTGCAGGGCGGCCGAGCCGATGTGGACGGTGACATCGCCCGGCAGCTCGGTGAGGTCGCCGGCGGTGGTGGAGCGGACATCCACCGTGTCGGTGAGGTGGAATGCGCCGGGAGTGATGAGGACGTCGCCGCGGTGGATCGCATCGGTGCTGACGCCCCGCAGGTTCACCGCGGCCCGGTTCACCGGTTCCAGGCGCTCCACGGACCGTTCCCGCGACTGGAGGCCCCGGACGTCCGCACTCAGCGTCCCCGCGCGGGTGATGATCTCAGCGCGCATCCCGGTGCGGAGGGTGCCGGCGCCGAGGGTGCCGGTGATGACGGTGCCGGCGCCGGAGATCGCGAACGACCGATCGATCCACAGCCGGGTCCGGTGGCCGGCGGCTCCGGCAGCCGGCGAGGCGGTGATGGATTCGCGCAGGACACGATGCATCTGGGTGCGCAGGACCTGGATGCCGTCGCCGGTGCGGGCGGACACGGCCACGGCGGGCGCACCCTCCAGCCCGGTGCCGCGCAGCTGCGCACGCGTCTGCTCGATGACTGCGTCCACCATCTCCGGCGCTCTGTCGGTCTTGGTGATGACGATGATGCCGCGGTCGATGCCGAGAGCCGCTGCGGCGTCGCGGTGGTCCGCGGACTGCTGCTGGAAGCCTTCGTCGGCCGCGACCACGAACAGCACGATCGGGGCGGGGCCGAGCCCGGCCAGCATGTTGCCGAGGAACCGCTCATGGCCGGGCACATCCACGAAGCTGACGGTGTCACCGTCGAGCTCGGTCCACGCGAACCCGAGGTCGATGGTCAGGCCGCGCTCCTTCTCCTCCGCCCACCGGTCCGTGTCGATGCCGGTCAGGGCGCCGATGAGAGTCGTCTTGCCGTGGTCGACATGTCCGGCGGTGGCGACGACGAAACAGCTCACGAACCCTTCTCCTCAGTGCTCTCCGCAGGGGCAGCCGCCGCGATGATCTGCTCAGCGAGGACCTGGTCCTGATCCTCGGGGATGCAGCGCAGATCGATCAGGCAGGCCCCGTCGGCCACCCTCCCCACGACCGGCACCTCACCGGAGCGCAGCGGGTCCGCCAGGCGGGTCGGCAGGCGCAGCGCCCAGCCGGGCAGGGGAACGCCCGTGCCTCCACCGCCGCCCACCCGGCCCTCATGCTCCACCACGCCGGCGTTCGGCGCGGCGCCGTGGACAGCGTCGGCGAGGGCCTCCGTGCGGCGGCGCAGCTCAGCCGGATCGGCGTGCAGCGCGGCCAGCACCGGGGGAGTGGGGCCGAGGAGCGTCGCCTCCAGCGCCGCGAGGGTCAGTTTGTCCACCCGGACGGCTCGGGCCAGCGGATGCCGCGACAGCTGCGCCACCGTGTCGGCGCGCCCGGCGAGGACACCGGCCTGGGGACCGCCCATCAGTTTGTCCCCGGACGCGAGGACCACGTCGGCTCCCGCTCGCAGAGCCTCGGCGATGCTCGGCTCCTCGGGCAGCGCCGCATCCGGTTCGAACTGACCCGAGCCGACGTCGACGATCAGCGGGACACCTCGTTCGTGCGCGAGCGCAGCCACGTCGTTCAGCGGCGGAACTCCGGTGAAGCCCTCGAGGCGGAAGTTCGACGGGTGCACCACGAGGATCGCGCCGGTGCCCTCCCCGATCGCGTCCGCGTAGTCCTCCAGGCGGGTGCGGTTCGTGGTGCCGACCTCCCGCAGCCGCGCCCCCGTGGACTCCATCAGGTCCGAGAGTCGGAAACCCGCCCCGATCTCCACGAACTGGCCGCGGGAGATGATGACGTCCCGATCGAACGCGAGCGCTGTGGTGGCGAGGACGAGCGCTGCAGCGCCGTTGTTCACCACGAACGCGTCCTCAGCGTCCGGCATCCGCTGCAGCAGGGCGGCGCGCGCCTGCGTGCCGCGGCGTGACCTCTTCCCCGTGCCGAGGTCCATCTCCACGTCCGTGTACCCGGCGGCGTCGGCGATTGCGGCGCGCGCGGCCGCGGAGAGGGGCGCTCGGCCGAGGTTGGTGTGGATGATCACGCCGGTGGCGTTGAGAACGGGGCGCAGGGCCGACGGGGTCCGGCCCGTCACCAGGCGCACCACCTCAGCCTGCACATCCTCCGGGGTGATCGCGCCGGCTCGGGCGCGGTCCTGCACACCGCGGATGATGCCGGTGACGACCGGCCGGCTCAGCGACGCGGACGCGGCAGCGACCTCCGGCAGGGTCAGGAGGTCATCCGTGCGGGGGATCCGTCGGCGCGGATCGGAGGGGGCAGTGGGCACGGCGCGGCCTTTCTGCTCGGGACAGCGGCGAGCCCCCGAACCCGCCCGAGGCGACCGGTGGCGGTCGCCGGTGCGGGGCGCGGCTCGAGGGCTGCGAGAAGAGTTGGCGGAGACGGACAGGAATCGAACCTGCCAAACCGAGATGCTCGGTTTCAACAGTTTTGAAGACTGCGGAGCCCACCAGGACCCAGACGCCTCCGCCGCCCACGCTACCAGAACAGAACCCCAGGCCCGGGGCCTGGGTCCCGAGCCTCCTCGGTACAGTGGGAGCATGAGCACTCCCAACTTCGCCGGTATCACCCTTCCCTCGGATGGCCAGCGCCGCCTCACCCAGTTCGCCCACGGCGGCGGCTGCGCCTCCAAGATCCCCGCCGCGGAACTCGAGCAGGCGGTCTCCCCGCTCGCCGGTCAGGACTTCGACAGTGTGATCGTTGGTCTCGACGACGGCGATGACGCCGCCGTGGTCCGTATCCAGGACGGCCTGGCGGTCATCTCCACCGCGGACTTCTTCGCACCCGTCGTCGACGACCCCTACGACTGGGGCCGCATCGCCGCCGCGAACGCCCTCTCCGACGTCTACGCCATGGGCGGCACGCCCGTCGTCGCCATCAACCTCGTGGGCTGGCCCCGCGCCGACCTGCCGATGGAGATGCTCAGCGAGGTGCTGCGCGGCGGCCGTGACATCGCGAACGAAGCCGGTTGCCCCGTCATCGGCGGCCACAGCGTGGACGACCCGGAGCCGAAGTACGGTATGGCCGTCACCGGAACCGCCGACCCGTCCCGCCTCATGCGCAACGACGCCGCCGAGGCGGGGCTCCCGCTCACCCTCACGAAACCGCTCGGCGTCGGCTTCCTCAACAACCGCCACAAGACCACCGGCGACGTGTTCGCAGCAGCGATCGACTCCATGACCACTCTCAACCGCGACGCCGCCCGCGCCGCGATCGACGCCGGGGCAGTCGCCGCGACGGACGTCACCGGCTTCGGGCTTCTCGGCCACCTGTTCAAGATGTGCCGCGCGTCCGGTGTCAGCGCCGTGGTCGACTCCGCCGCCGTGCCGCTGCTCGACGGTGCCGCCGACGCGCTGGCCGACGGGTTCGTCTCCGGCGGCACGCGCCGCAACCTCGACTGGGTCGCCCCGCACCTGCGCACGCACGATTCCGTCGGTGAGGACGCGCTGCTCACCCTCGCCGACGCGCAGACCTCCGGAGGGCTCCTCGTGGTCGGCGAGGTGCCCGGCTACCCGGTGATCGGTGAGATCACCCCGGCTGGCTCCGACGCGCCGGCGGGCACCGTCACCATCCGGTGACATCCGGGGACCTGCTGCGTCCCCCCAATGTGAAGCGCCGGCCGCCCCCCACGGATCGGGACGGCCGGCGCTTCAGCTGTCGCGGAGGTCAGCCCGCGGTGGTGATGGAGTCGTCGACGATGCCGGCAGCGCGGCGCTCCTCAAGACGGTCACGCTGCGGACCCACCACGTACTTCGGATCCGTGGTGGACAGGTGACCGGCCTCGACCACGCCGAAGCGGGTGAGAGCGGAGCCCGCCATCAGGGCGGCACCCGAAGCAGCGGCGAGGACGCGGGACCGCTTGCCGAACAGCAGCGTGCCCACGCCACCGGCGATCGTGAGGGTGTGCGCGAGCTTCAGCTTGCGGCCCGGCTCCTCGATCTCCAGCGGCTCCCGCTCCAGCGGGTGCATGTCCTTCTTCATCAGGTCCATGGCGATGAGCTCACCGGCGGCACCGGTGATCGCCAGCAGGCGCGCCGGCTTCGTCTGCTCGGAGTCCGTCGTGATCATCGCCAGGCCGCTGGCGGCGGCCGTTGCGGAGGACACGAACAGGTACGGCAGGCCGCGACGGGCACCCGCCCACGTCGGTGTCGAGGTCATCGACAGCAGTGCGGCCGTGTATGCCGCCAGCGGTGCGCCGAGGAAGCCCATCGCCACACCGGAGGTGTCGGCGGCGGTGCGCAGCATCGGGCGCAGCGGCCCCAGCGGCAGCACCTCACCGAGGACGTCGTCCGCCTCGGAGACGGCGGCGATGCCGGTCACAGTGCCGTATGCCGACAGGATCCACGTGCCCCACGACATCGGCGATGTCGGCTTCACCGTGCGCATCATGTTGAGGAAGCGCTCGGGGCGGCCGAGGTCGGCGATCAGGCACACCGTGCCGGCACCGACGGCGCCGAGGGCAGCGAAGCGGGCGTTGCGGCGCAGGTCGTCCAGATCGAACATCTGCGCACCGAACGCCAGCAGGCCCGAACCGCCGGCGACACCGCCGAGGAACAGGTACGCGCTGATCTCGTCGCCCCACGGGGCGGCCTTCACGATCGGCCGACCGTAGTACGAGGTGAACTCGACGTCGTCGACCATGCTCATCTCGCGCCCGCCGTCGTCACCTCCGCGGCGGCGACGACGCAGCATGTCACTGGCGGCGCCGCTCAGGCGGTCGCGGCGGCGCTTCCGGCGCGGCTGCTCCGGCGGACGGTATGCATCGAAATCGGAATTCGTCACTTCCTGCCTCCCAGGAACGCCAGGGCCGCCACGGCGACCATGCCGGCCGAAGCAGCGGCGTAGCTCGCCATGATCTGACCAAGGTGCTTCGTCGGAACGACCGGGTCCGGCGGAAGGCCGTACGTCTCCGGTTCGTCCAGCAGCAGGAACACCGCGCCGGTGCCGCCCACGCCGTCCTTCGGGTTCGCGCCGTACAGACGCGCCTCAGTCATGCCCTTCGCATGCAGTTCGGCCACGCGCTGACGCGCCTTGTCCACCATGTCGGTGTGGTCACCGAACTTGATGGATGTTGTCGGGCAGGTCTGCGCGCACGCAGGGGTCTGCCCGTCCAGCAGACGGTCGTAGCACAGGGTGCACTTGTTGGCGGTGCCCATGTTCTTGACGTCGTCGTGGTCCCCGGGCTCGGACTTCGGCGAAATGGTGCCGTCGTCACGGCGCTGGATCACGCCGAACGGGCAACCCGCCACACAGGTGCCGCAGCCGTTGCAGATGTCGTTCTGCACCACCACGGTGCCGAACTCCGTGCGGAACAGCGCACCCGTCGGGCACACGTCCAGGCAGCCGGCGTTCGTGCAGTGCTTGCAGACATCGGAGCTCATCAGCCAGCGGAAGTCGGGCGTATCCGGGGGAGTGGTGTCCACATTCCCACCGGCGATCGCCGCATCCGCCCTCTGCTCGGGAGTCATCGTGGACTTCGGGCCGATCGACGGCATGCCGAGCGACACCAGGCGCCTGCCCGACTCACGGGCCTTCGCCACCTCGTCCTCGCCCTGTTCGATGAAGGCGACGTGGCGCCAGGTGTTGGCACCGAGTTCACCGGTGTTGTCGTGCGACTGCGAGAGGTATTCGTAGTCGCCGTCCTGCGGGTTCTGGTTCCACTCCTTGCACGCCACCTCGCACGCCTTGCAGCCGATGCAGATGGACGTGTCGGTGAAGAACGCCTTGCGATCCTTGGCGTCGTGAAGGGACCAGCGAGCGTTCTCGATCGGGTCCTCAGCTCCGTAGAGCTTGGGCATGAGAGCAGTCATCGGTCCTTCCTCTTCTCGGTGTCGCCGGACGTCGAGCCGGAGCTGCTGGCGGTGGGGTCCTCGCTGCCGTTCGGAGCCGCGTTCGTCTCCTTGGTGTGCTTCGAGGACTTCGACTCATCGGAGTCACCGCCGGTGGAGCCGGAGGACTCCGTCATCGCGCCCGAGCCCTTCTCACTGTCGTCCCCGCCGGACTGCTTGCCGGCGAAGATCGTCGCGCGGCCCCGGTTGGAGCCGTCCACCACGGTCTGCTCCGCCTGCAGCGGGTTCTCCGGCTGCGCGAAGGAGCGGTCCAGCTGCACCATGCCGGTGTCGACAGTGATGCCGGCGTCCGCACGGTACTTGTCGATCAGATCCAGCAGATCCTCACCCCGCGGGCGTCGACCCGGGCGGATGGCTGCCGCGTTGTGCTTGGAGTCCTGGATCTGGACGTTGTCGTCCAGGGTCAGGCCCAGCAGATCGTTCGCGCTGTCACCGGAGACCACGGCCTCGTCGCCCTGCGCCCAGTGGTACGGGATGCCGATCTGGTGAACCGTGCGGCCCAGCACCTGCAGCGGCTTCACGCGGCGGGTCACCATGACGCGCGCCTCGATCGCCGAGCGGGGCGAGATGATCGTGGCCCATTCGCCGTTGACCAGGCCGGCCTCTTCGGCGAGCTCGGGGGAGACCTCGCAGAACAGCTCCGGCTGCAGCTCCGACAGGTACGGCAGGAAGCGGCTCATACCGCCGGCCGTGTGGTGCTCCGTCAGCCGATACGTGGTGAACACGTACGGGTAGACGTCGTTGCCGGCCTCCCGCACGTGCGGGGCGTACAGGTTGTCCTCGCGGGAGAACAGCACTCGGGTCGGGCTGGACTGGATCGGGTAGAGCGGGTTGCCCACATGGGACTCCGGCGGCTCGTAGTGGGTCGGCATCGGGCCGTCCACCATGCCCTTCGGAGCGAACAGCCATCCCTTGCCGTCGGCCTGCATGATGAACGGGTCGTTGCCGCTGAGGCCCTTCACACCCGTCTCACCCGGCTCGGCTCGGTGGCTCGGTGCGAGCGTGGGCGGGAAGTCGGGAACGTCGTACCCGGTCCACTTGCCCTGCTCCTCGTCCCACCAGACGAGCTTCTTGCGCTCCGACCACGGACGGCCCTCCGGGTCCGCCGAGGCGCGGTTGTAGAGGATGCGGCGGTTGGCAGGCCATGCCCAGCCCCACTCGAGGGCCATCTCGTCCTGCTCCTGGCCCGGCTTGCGGCGACGCGCCTGGTTGACGCCGTCGGCCATCACGCCGGCGTAGATCCAGCAGCCGCCGGCGGTGGAGCCGTCGGCCTGCATCTCGCCGAAGGCGTTCAGGTTCTGGCCCTTCTTCTCACCCGACAGGTGATAGCCGTTGATCTCCCGCAGGACGTCCTCGGCATCGGGCTCACCGTGCTCATCCACGCTGTAGTCCCAGGTGAGGTCCTGGATCGGCTTGTCGCGCGGATCGGTGGAGTCCTTCAGGCGCTCCTTGATCATCAGGCCCAGCTTGTGGAAGAACTCCAGCTCACTGGTGCAGTCGCCCGGCGGGGTGACGGCCTGGTCGCGCCACTGCACCATGCGCTGCGTCTGCGTGAACGAGCCCGCCTTCTCCGTGTGGTTCGCGGCCGGCATGAAGAAGACCTCGGTGTCGATCTCCTCGGTCTTCAGCTCACCGGTGGCGATCTCCTGCGAGTCCTTCCAGAAGGTCGCGGTCTCGATCATGGAGAAGTCGCGCACCACGAGCCACTTGAGGTGGCTGAGCGCCATGCGCTGCATGCGGCCGTTGGCGGAGCCCACGGCCGGGTTCTGGCCGAGGATGAAGTAGCCGTCGACCTTGTCCTCGAGCATCGCCATGGTGGTCTGGTACGTGCCGTGTGCGCCGGAGAGCTTGGGCAGGTAGTCGAACGCCCAGTTGTTCTCCTTCGTTGCGGCATCGCCCCACCACGCCTTCATGAGGTTGATGAGGTAGGTCTCGCCGTTGGCCCAGAAGCCCTTCTGGTCCTTGTTGCCCACAGCCTTCACGTACTCCTCGTACGTGTCGTGCTTGCCTGCGGTCGGCATCGCGATGTAGCCGGGCAGGATGTGGAACAGGGTCGGGATGTCCGTGGAGCCCTGAATGGTGGCGTGACCGCGCATCGCCATGATGCCGCCGCCCGGGCGGCCCATGTTCCCCAGCAGCAGCTGGATGATCGAGGCGGTGCGGATGAACTGCGTGCCGATTGAGTGCTGGGTCCAGCCCACGGCGTACACGAAGCAGCTCGTGCGCTCGCGACCCGAGTTGTCGGTGAGGGACTTCGCGAGGTACTCGAAGTCGTCCTTCGAGATGCCGCAGGTCTCCTCCACCAGCTCGGGGGTGTAGCGGGCGTAGTGGCGCTTGAGGATCTGGAACACCGTGCGCGGGTGCTGCAGGGTCTCGTCGCGCTCACCGGAGTCGTCGTACTGCCAGGACGACGGATCGTACGAGCCGGTCTCCGGGTCGTAGCCGGAGAAGAGGCCGTCGAGGTCCTCAGTGTCCCGGAAGTCCTCACTGATCAGCTGGGCGGCATTGGTGTACGCCGTGACGTACTCCTTGAACCACAGCTCATTGGTGATGATGTAGTTGATGATCGCGCCGAGCAGGACGATGTCCGAGCCCGCACGGATCGGCACATGCTTGTCCGCCAGAGCGGACGTGCGGGTGAAGCGCGGATCCACGTGGATCACGCGGGCGCCGCGCGCCTTCGCTTCAGCGACCCACTGGAAGCCCACGGGGTGGGCCTCCGCCATATTGGATCCCTGGATGACGATGCAGTCGGCGTTCGCCATGTCCTGCTGGGACTGAGTGGCGCCGCCGCGGCCGAACGAGGACCCCAGACTGGGGACCGTGGCACTGTGTCATATGCGTGCCTGGTTCTCCATCTGGATCGCCCCGGCTGCGGTGAACAGCTTCTTGGCGAGGTAGTTCTCCTCATTGTCGATCGTCGCGCCGCCGAGCGAGGCGATGCCGAGCGTGTGACGAAGGGTGCGCCCCTGATCGTCCTTCTCGCGCCAGTGGTTGCGGCGGGCTTCGATGAAGCGATCGGCGATCATCTCCATCGCCGTGTCGAGGTCGAGCTTCTCCCACTTCGTGGATCGGGGAGCCCGGTAGAGCATCTCGGTGATGCGCCCCGGTGAATTGACCAGCTGCTCCGATGCGGCGCCCTTCGGGCAGAGACGGCCGCGCGAATGCGGCGAGTCGGGGTTGCCCTCGATCTGGATGACCTTGTTGTCCTTGGTGTAAACGCGCTGGCCGCAGCCGACTGCGCAGTACGGACACACGGAGTGAGCCATCGAATCCGCAGTCACGGTGCGAGCTGTCAGGTCCTCAGAGACCTGCGACTTCACCGCCGGGCCGCGGCCGAAGAGGTCACCCGATGTCAGCTGCCGAACGGCGGGCCAATTGAGCGGGGTGATTCTAGCCATGACCCGAGCCTACTCCGTGAACGTCGGAATACAACGCCCAGACGCACATCGGCGGGTGTTGCCCACGCCATCCCGAATTATGTGCGCTCGCATTTGCGGAAATGGGCGTCCACCTCGGGTTTTCGTCGGCCGACGGAGGCCGCCGTAGACTGGGTCGGACCCAATCGAGCAGATGGAAGGAACCGCGTGAGCGCGCACAAGATCTACCTGGACTGCGACCCCGGCATCGACGACGCCCTCGCGATCGGTTACCTGCTCGCTGCGGAGGACGTGGACCTGCTCGGCATCGGCACCGTCAGCGGCAACACCAACGCCGCACAGGGCGCCACGAACGCGCTCGCCCTCCTCGAACTCGCCGGCCGCACCGAGGTGCCCGTCGCCGTCGGCTCCAACGACTTCCTCCACGGCAACTACGACGGCGGCGCGCCGCACGTGCACGGCGCGCGCGGCACCGGCGCAGTGGAGCTGCCCGCCCCGTCGGCCTCCCCGGTGGAGGAGAGCGCCGTGGACATGCTTCTGCGCCTCTCCCACGACCACGCCGGGGAGCTGCACATCATCGCCGTCGGTCCGCTGACCAACATCGCCCGCGCGGTGGAGAAGGACCCGACCCTGCCGCGGCGCGTCGCACGGGTGACGATCATGGGCGGAGCAGCCCTCGTTCCCGGCAATGTCAGCCAGGCCGCCGAAGCGAACATCAAGCATGACCCCGAGGGTGCGCAGGTCGTGTTCGGCGCCCCGTGGGACATCACCGTGGTGCCGCTGGACGTCACCCTCACCAACACGTTCGAAGAGGAGGACCGGCAGGCGCTCGCCGCCTCCGGGCAGTTCGGCCGCCATGTCGCCGAGATGCTGGACTACTACTTCCAGTTCTACGTCGGCTTCTACGGCCGCCGCGCTGCCGCCCTGCACGACCCGCTGGCCGCCGCGATCGCCGTGGAGGGCATCAGCGCTGCCGTCGCCCCCATCGTGCGTGTGCGGGTGGACTGCACCACCGGGACTCAGCGCGGTCGCGTGATCTGCGACCTGCCCTCCGATGTGCCGGTGGAGTCCATTCCCGACACCCCAGGTGCGAACGTCGCAGTCGTTCTGCGCACTACCAGCGACCTGGCTCCGCAGCTGCGCGAGGCGCTCGTCTCCCTCTGACGCCCGCGCTCCGCAGACCGGGGCGCACGACGACGGGGCGCCCTTCCAGCAGGAGGGCGCCCCGTCATCTGTGTGCGATCAGAATCGGCGGTCGCGGCCGCGTCCGCCGAAGTTGCGGTCGCGCCCACCGCGGAAGCCGCGGTGTCCGCCCTTGCCGCCGCCGGGGCCGCGGTCCTCAGCGATGCGCATCTGCTTGCCGGCCACACGGGCGCGACCGATCGCCGCGAGCTGGTCCTCGCTCACGCCGTTGCGCAGTTCGACCAGGGAGAACGACGGGAAGATATCGATCTTGCCCACGTCCTTGCCGTTCAGGCCGCCCTCGCCGGCGATGGCCCCGACCACGGCCTGCGGGCGCACCCCGTGGTTGCGGCCCACGCTGATCCGGTAGGAGGTGAAGCCGGGGCTCGTGGTGCGCGGGCCGCGGCTGCGGTCGCGCGGACCGCCGTCACGGCTGCCCCGATCGCCGCGATTCGCGCGATCACGGTCGCGGCCCTGGTCGCGGAACGACGCACCGGTGAACTCCTCATCGTCGCGGCGGGGGCCGTCATCGCCCACCACCATGGCGCCGAGGACAGCGGCGAGCTGCTCGGCAGAGATGTTGGTGCTCTCCAGGTGTTCGGAGATCAGCTCGTGGTAGAGGCTAAGTCGGCCGGCGTCCAGGCGGGTCTGCACCTCGCCGAGGACGCGCTGCATCTTGTGGCGGGACACGTCCAGCGGGGTCGGAACCTGGACCTCGGTGAGCTCCTGGCGCGTCACGCGCTCGATGTTCTTCAGCTTGCGGCGCTCGTGCGGCGCCACGAAGGTGATGGCCTTGCCGGTGCGGCCGGCGCGGCCGGTGCGGCCGATGCGGTGCACGTACGCCTCCGGCTCACCGGGGACGTCGAAGTTGACGACCAGGCCGATGCGCTCCACGTCGAGGCCGCGAGCGGCGACATCGGTGGCGACCAGGACGTCGAGGGAGCCCTCGCGCAGGCGGCCGACGATGCGCTCGCGCTCCTTCTGCGCGACGTCACCGGAGATGGTGGCGGCGACGATGCCGCGTCCCACCAGGGCGGTGCCGACCTCTTCAGCAGCGCTGCGGGTGCGGACGAACACGATCGCAGCGTCTGCATCGCTGGTCTCGATGACCCGTGTGAGCGCACCGGTCTTGTGCTTGAACGGCACCACCGCGTAGCTCTGCTCCACGCTGGTGACGGTGGTGGACTGGCGCGCCACGGCGACGCTGACGGCGCTGGGCATGTGCTCGTCGGCCACACGCTTGATCGCTGGCGGCATGGTGGCGGAGAACAGCGCCATGCGCTTCTCCTCCGGGACGAATCCGAGGATCTCGTCGACGTCCTCGGCGAAGCCCATGCGGAGCATCTCGTCGGCCTCATCGAGCACGAGGGTCTGCAGGTCGCCCAGGCGAAGGTTGCCGCGCTTGAGGTGGTCGATGACGCGGCCGGGCGTGCCGACCACGATCTGCACACCGCGCTCCAGCGCCTTCTCCTGCGGGCCGTAGGGGGAGCCGCCGTAGATGGACAGCACGCGCACGCCCGGCATGTTGCGGGCGAAGTCCTGGATCGCATCGCCCACCTGCATGGCGAGCTCGCGGGTCGGTGCCAGGACCAGACCCTGCGTCGCGGTGGACGAGGGGTCGGTGTGCGCCAGCATCGGCAGACCGAACGCGGCGGTCTTGCCGGTGCCGGTCTGGGCCACGCCGATGACGTCCTCGCCGTTCAGCAGCGCCGGAATGGCCTTCTCCTGAATGGGGGAGGGGGTGACGAATCCGATCTCGGTGACGGCGTCCAGAAGGGCCGGCGGAAGGCCGAGGTCGGCGAAGGTCACGGCCGCATCCTCGGTGGTGGCGGTGGGGTCGGTGGTGTCGATGTTCTCGTTCATACGCTCCTGCGCTTCTTCGATGGACGCGGGAGCCGAACAAAGGGCCTCAGGGGACCCTGCGGAGTCCGCCGATGCGGGCTGGGCGGCTGAATGCGTCGCTGTGGTGGGGGTGGTGTCGTTCGCGGTGGCGGCGGTGGTGGGCAGGTCAAGGGCAGCGCAGGGCTGCTCGAGTGCGGTCAAAGGCTTCCAATCGGGGCAGTGAACGCCCGATCCCAGTAGTCCGCGCGCTCTCGTCGTTCACTTGAGACTCGCGGCGTTCGAAGCGCCGCACGAGCGGTTCGGTACCAGGAGGCGAACCGCGACCCATGGCGTCATCCTCGGTGGTCACCGAGCAGGAGGCCGCCGATCAAGTGCTTCCTCCACACTACCGATCGGACAGCCGTGCGGATAGGCACTCGGGTGGCGACATCCCTCACGTCCTCCGCCGGCCGGTCGACGGAGCCCGACCTCGGCCCGGGGCGGAGGATACGATGGACGCACTCGTACCCTCATACACGCACAAGGCGAAGGATTCTGCATGCTGCGCTCTCACAACGCCGGTGAGCTCCGCGAGGAGCACATCGGACAGACCGTCACCCTGGCCGGCTGGATCGGTCGTCGCCGCGACCACGGCGGCGTCGCTTTCCTCGACCTGCGGGACGCCTCGGGCGTCGCTCAGGTCGTGGTCCGCGAAGAGGACGCCCACCACCTCCGCAGCGAATACGTGCTGAAGGTGACCGGCACGGTCGAGAAGCGCCCCGAAGGCAACGAGAACGATGCCCTGCCCACCGGCACCATCGAAGTCATAGCGGACACGGTCGAGGTGCTGAACCCGTCGGCCGCACTCCCGTTCCAGCTGGACGAGCACTCCGACGTCGGTGAAGAGGCCCGCCTGCGCTACCGCTACCTCGACATGCGCCGCAGCGGCCCCGCGAAGATCCTCCGCCTGCGCTCCGCCGTCAATCAGGCAGCGCGCACCACCCTGATCGACCAGGGCTTCGTCGAGGTCGAGACCCCGACCCTGACCCGCTCCACCCCCGAGGGCGCCCGCGACTTCCTCGTCCCGGCGCGCCTCGCACCCGGCTCCTGGTACGCCCTGCCGCAGTCGCCGCAGCTGTTCAAGCAGCTGCTGATGGTCGGCGGCATGGAGCGCTACTTCCAGCTCGCCCGCTGCTACCGCGACGAGGACTTCCGCGCGGACCGCCAGCCCGAGTTCACCCAGCTCGATGTCGAGATGAGCTTCGTGGACCAGGACGACATCATCGCCCTCACCGAGCAGCTGCTGCAGAACATCTGGGCCACCATCGGCGTCGAGGTCACCACCCCGATCCCGCGCATCACCTACGCGGAGTCGATGCGCCGCTACGGCTCCGACAAGCCGGATCTGCGCTTCGACCTTGAGATCACCGAGATGACCGAGTACTTCCAGAACACGCCGTTCCGCGTGTTCCAGGCCCCGTACGTCGGTGCGATCGTGATGGCCGGCGGTGCCTCCCAGCCCCGCCGCCAGCTCGACGCCTGGCAGGAATGGGCGAAGCAGCGCGGTGCGAAGGGCCTCGCCTACGTCCTCATCCAGGAGGACGGCACCCTCGGCGGACCCGTCGCCAAGAACCTCTCCGATGAGGAGAAGGCCGGCCTCGCCCAGAAGACCGGCGCCCAGCCGGGCGACTGCGTGTTCTTCGCCGCCGGTGACGCCAAGGGCTCCCGTGGCCTGCTCGGCGCCGCCCGCAATGAGATCGCCGAGAAGCTCGGCCTGATCGACGACGACGAGTTCGCGTTCGTGTGGGTGGTGGACGCGCCCATGTTCGAGCCGGCCGGTGACGCCGTCGCCGCCGGTGATGTGGCCGTCGGCTCCGGCGCCTGGACCGCCGTGCACCACGCGTTCACCTCCCCGAAGCCGGAATTCCTCGACACCTTCGACACCGATCCGGCGTCCGCCCTCAGCTACGGCTACGACATCGTCTGCAACGGCAACGAGATCGGCGGCGGCTCCATCCGCATCCACCAGGAGGATGTGCAGAAGCGCGTCTTCCAGGTGATGGGCATCTCCGAGGAGGAGGCGCAGGAGAAGTTCGGCTTCCTGCTGGAGGCGTTCAAGTACGGCGCCCCGCCGCACGGCGGCATCGCCTTCGGCTGGGACCGCATCGTGGCCCTCCTCGCCAAGGTCGACTCCATCCGCGAGGTTATCGCGTTCCCGAAGACCGGCGGCGGCTTCGACCCGCTGACCGAGGCACCCGCTCCGATCACCGCTCAGCAGCGGAAGGAAGCCGGCGTGGATGCCAAGCCGAAGAAGAAGGACGAGGCGGAGGCTGCTGCGGAGAACGCCGAGGCCTGAGAAGCCGTCGCACAGCAGAAGAGCCGGTCCCCGAGGAGGGACCGGCTCTTCTGTTCGTCCGGACGAACGCTGCGGCTCAGGCGCGGGGCGCTTCGCCGCGCTTGATCATCGGGCGCGGCATCCGCAGGCGGCGGATGTTCGTGGCGCGCAGCAGCGCGTAGCTCACCATCCCCGGCGGCACGGAGCCGAAGCGGTCCACCATGGCGCGGCGCACCTTCGAGCGCAGCAGGATGAGGTCGAGCACCGCGACGATCACACCCGCCCACAGCACGATGATCAGCGTCAGCCCCACCTTCGAGTACAGGGCCGGGCTCACCAGCTGCAGGATCAGCGGCAGCGTCAGCGTCACCAGGGCGAACGGCAGCAGCCACTCGGCCACGTTGAAGCGGGAGTCGACCACATCGCGGGCCAGGCGGCGCTCCGGTCCGGCATGCGCCAGCGGGTAGTTCGCCTCGTCGCCGGTCATTAGCGCCCGGTTCTGCTTGCTGCGGGCCTCGTTGACGCGCTCCCGGTTCCGTCGGCGCGCCTCCTTGCGATCCGAGGGCACGAGCGGACGCTGGCGGGCGGCCTGCGCATCGCGGCGCTTCGGGGTGGGGCGGCCCTTGCCCCCGGACTTCGCCGGCTTCTCCGCGGCGACGGGGGTGGGCACTGACTTCTCGGCGCCCGCAGGAGCGGCGCCCACGGCGGTCGAGCCGCCGCGCTTCTTCTTCTCACGACTGGTGTTCATCACGCCGCCCAGTGTAGGCGAGAAGGAGCGGGACCCGGGCAGGGCGGGGGAGTGACTGCGACCAGCGCGATACGGTGGAGCCAGTGCGCCGCTGCACAGGCGGCACCCGTCGGACGAAGGAGAACATCCCAGCCATGACCGTCACCGCGGACCCGAAGCTCACCGCCCGCATCGCGGAGCTGATGCCCGAAGCCGTCGAGGACCTCAAGAGCCTCGTGCGCATCCCCTCGATCGCCTTCGACGGGTACGACCAGTCCCATGTGGCCCGGAGCGCGGAGGCGGTCGCCGGCCTGCTGCGCGAGGCCGGCATGCCCGAGGTCGAGATCGACAGCGTCGACGGGGGAGCGCCCGCTGTGCTCGCCCGGCGTCCCGCCGCGGACGGCATGCCGACCGTCATGCTCTACGCCCACCACGACGTTCAGCCCGTCGGTGACGAGAACGCCTGGACCTCCGCACCGTTCGAGCCGGAGGAACGGGACGGTCGCCTGTACGGCCGCGGAGCCGCCGACGACAAGGCCGGCATCATGGCCCACGTCACCGCCCTGCGTGCCCTGCGCGAGGAGCTCGACGAATCCGGTGTGGGCGTCACCGTCTTCATCGAAGGCGAAGAGGAGTGGGGCTCGCCCACCTTCCGCCCCTTCATCGAGAAGCACCGCGACGCGATGGAGTCGGACATCATCATCGTCGCCGACTCCTCCAACTGGAAGATTGGGCAGCCCTCGCTCACCACCAGCCTGCGCGGCCTGGTGGACGCCGTCATCGACGTCCGCGTGCTCGACTTCCCGGTCCATTCCGGCATGTTCGGCGGGCCGATCCTCGACGCCCCCACCCAGCTGGGACGGCTCATCGCCACCTTCCATGACGCCGACGGGTCCGTTGCGAT
The DNA here is from genome assembly GCF_022347125.1 of Helcobacillus sp. ACRRO. Taxonomy (NCBI): domain Bacteria; kingdom Bacillati; phylum Actinomycetota; class Actinomycetes; order Micrococcales; family Dermabacteraceae; genus Helcobacillus; species Helcobacillus sp. ACRRO. The sequence goes on along the minus strand of NZ_JAKRNG010000004.1, from coordinate 103,354 downwards.
CAAGGGTTTGTACCAGGCCGAGGAGCCCGACGTCGACATGGACGAAGCGGACCTCCGTCGCGACGCGGGCGTGCCCGACGGCCTCGGCCTGTCCGGCACCGGCTCGCTCACCGGTCGACTCTGGACCAAGCCGGCCCTCTCGATCATCGGGATCGACGCCACCCCCGTGCAGCAGGCGTCCAACACGATCATCGCCTCCACCCGCGCGAAGGTATCGCTGCGCCTCGCGCCCGGACAGGACCCGGAGGCGGCGATGGAAGCGCTGATCCAGCACGTCAAGGAGAACACCCCGAACGGCGCGGAGGTCACCGTGACCCCCGGTGAGATGGGCAAGCCGTTCCTCGCCCCCGCCGACAGCGCCGGCATGAAGCTCGCCCGCGCCGCCTTCGAGGCGTCCTGGGGCGTGAAGCCGGTCGACACCGGGCTGGGCGGCTCCATCCCGTTCATCGCCGACCTGCTCGAGGTGTTCCCGGAGGCGGAGGTCCTCGTCACCGGTGTGGAGGACCCGGATTCGCGAGCGCACGGCATCGACGAGTCGCTGCACCTCGGTGACTTCGAGCACGTCTGCCTCGCCGAAGCGCACATCCTGCGCGGCGCCGCCGCAGCCGGTGGCGGCCGATGAGCAGCCCCCTGCGCGACGAGGACCGCACAAGTCAGCCGGTGCACCCGGCGACCGTCCCGTTCACCTTCGGCGGGCTCGTCCTCGGCTTCCTGCTCGGCTATATCATCGGCCCGTGGGGCGCAGTGATCGGTGGCCTGGTGGCTTTGGGCGGGGTGATGCTGGCCGCCTCGAAGCCGGGGGTGCGCAACCCGGTGCTGATGGGGCTCGGAGGCATGGTGATCGGGTACACCGGCATCATGCTCGTCGCCCTGTTGAATATGTAAAAGATCGTGTTGCACAATTAGCACACACGGCTGTTCCCCATCCTGCGCCGGGACCCTCGGTCCCGCCGACCGCAGTGCTCCGGCGTAGGGTGGGAGGCACGTACTGTCGATCACGGGAGGATCCCTCTATGACCACCACGGCTGGCGAGCAGAAGACCGCACCGGCGCACGGCGTCGAACTGACCGATGTCGCTGCTGACAAGGTGAAGTCCCTCCTCGCGCAGGAGGGACGCGACGACCTCCGCCTGCGGATCGCTGTGCAGCCAGGAGGCTGCTCCGGTCTGATCTACCAGCTCTACTTCGATGAGCGACTCCTCGACGGTGACGCCACGGTCGACTTCAACGGCGTTGGGGTCGTGGTGGACAAGAACTCGGTGCCGTTCCTCATCGGTGCGACCATCGACTTCTCCGACACCATCGAGAAGCAGGGGTTCACCATCGACAACCCGAACGCTGGGAGCTCCTGCGCCTGCGGCGACTCCTTCGCCTGATCGCACGTGGGTGCGCTGCGCGCCCTTCTCGTCTGCACGAATGCGGCGCTCCCATCGCGGGGCGCCGCATTCGGCGTTCTCGGCCGAGGTGCGCCGACGCCGCTGACGGCGGGCATCTCACATTTTTGCGGCACGCGGGGCCTGGAGTCTGCATCGTGCTCAATCTCGCGTATGATGATCGAGCGGAACCATGCTGTCCGCTGGGAAGCGCCGGATCAGTGCGTCCGGCGGGCGAACAGCAGGAACCGATGCCCCTTATACGTCGAGTCGACCGCCTCGCCCCGCTCCTCGGGCGGCTGACGGTCGGTGATTGGAAGGTCAGCCTGTGATTCCCCAAACCACGGAACGCAGCCGCAGGGCTCCGAAGGCGCTCGCTGCCACAGCCCTCGTGTCGCTAGCGCTGGTGGGCTGTACAGCCGAGCAGAAACGTGGATTCCTCCCGCAAAGCACCCCTGAAGAGGTGACTGACCAGACCGGCCGCATCATTTCGATGTGGACCGGATCCTGGATGACGCTGCTGGCTGTCGGCCTCCTCGTGTGGGGCCTGGCCATGTGGTGCGCCATCGCCTACCGCCGGAAGAAGCACGACAAGGGCTTCCCGGTGCAGCTGCGCTACCACGTGCCGATCGAGCTCACCTTCACGCTGATCCCCGTCGTCATGATCATGACGCTGTTCTACTTCACCCAGCGTGACATCAACGAGATCGAGAACCTGAAGGCCGATCCCGATTACACCGTCAACGTCGTGGCCAAGCAGTGGGCGTGGGACTTCAACTACGTGGATGATGACGTCCACGAACCCGCCGGCGTCCAGTCCTTCCGCACCGGCGAGCCCGGCGCCGAGAAGGATCTGCCGGTCCTCTACGTTCCAGTCAACAAGACCGTCGAGTTCCAGCTCGACTCCCGCGATGTCGTCCACTCCTTCTGGGTCGTCGACTTCCTCTACAAGAAGGACATCTTCCCGGGGCACACCACCGTCTTCCAGGTGACGCCGACCGCTGAGGGCACCTTCCCCGCCAAGTGCGCGGAGCTGTGCGGCGAGTACCACTCGGACATGCTCTTCAACCTGAAGGTCGTGTCCCAGGAGGAGTTCGACGCTCACATGAAGGAACTGCGCGAACAGGGCTACGAGGGGCAGCTCAGCAACGACCTCAACCGCATGCAGAAGGATTGGAACATGCGGGACAAGAACCAGGAGACGATCCAGAATCGTCGTGAGGATGGTGCGAAGTGACCACGCAATCAGCACCTCGGGCAGCGACCGGTTCGCACACTCCCGAGCAGACCCAGTTCAAGCCCGCGCGCGCTGAGACCTCGCTCGGCAAGCAGATCATGGGCATGCTCACCACCACCGATCACAAGCTGATCGGCATCATGTACATGGTGATGGCGTTCGCGTTCTTCTGCTTCGGCGGCGTGCTCGCCCTGCTGATCCGCGCTGAGCTGTGGGAGCCCGGCCTCCAGGTCGTCGTCTCCAAGGACCAGTACAACCAGCTGTTCACCATGCACGGCACGATCATGCTGCTGATGTTCGGCACCCCGCTGTTCAACGGCTTCGCCAACTACCTCGTGCCGCTGCAGATCGGCGCCGTGGACATGGCGTTCCCGCGCCTGAACATGTTCGCCTTCTGGGTGACCGGCTTCGGTGCGCTCATCGCCTGCGCCGGCTTCCTCACCCCGCAGGGCGCGGCATCCTTCGGCTGGTTCGCCTACGCCCCGCTGAGCGATACGACCTTCTCCCCGGGCCTCGGCGGAGACCTGTGGGTGTTCGGCCTGGCCATGCAGGGCTTCGGTACGATCCTCGGCTCGGTCAACTTCATCACCACGATCATCTGCATGCGCATGCCGGGCATGACCATGTTCCGCATGCCGATCTTCACGTGGAACATCCTCATCACCGGCATCCTGGTGCTGATGGCGTTCCCGCCGCTGGCCGCCGCCCTGTTCGCACTCGGCGCCGACCGCATCTACGACGCGCACATCTTCAACCCGGCCAACGGCGGACCGGTGCTCTGGCAGCACCTGTTCTGGTTCTTCGGCCACCCCGAGGTGTACGTGCTCGCCCTGCCGTTCTTCGGCATCGCCTCGGAGGTCATCCCGGTGTTCTCCCGTAAGCCGATCTTCGGCTACAAGACCCTGGTGTACGCGACGATCTCGATCGCCGCTCTGTCCGTGACCGTGTGGGCGCACCACATGTACACCACCGGTGCGGTCATGCTGAGCTTCTTCGCCTTCATGACGATGCTCATCGCCGTGCCGACCGGCGTGAAGTTCTTCAACTGGATCGGCACCATGTGGCGAGGCTCGATCACGTTCGAGACCCCGATGCTGTTCACCCTCGGGTTCCTCACGACCTTCCTCTTCGGCGGTCTGACCGGCGTCATCCTCTCCACCCCGGTGCTGGACTTCCACCTCCAGGACACCTACTTCGTGGTGGCGCACTTCCACTACGTCATCTTCGGCACTATCGCCTTCGAGATGTTCGCCGGATTCTACTTCTGGTGGCCCAAGATGTTCGGCTACAAGCTGGATGAGCGCCTTGGCCGCATCCACTTCTGGCTGCTGATGGTCGGCTTCCACCTCACGTTCCTCATCCAGCACTTCATGGGTGTGGAGGGCGCACCGCGTCGCTACCCGAACTACCTGGCTGAGGACGGCTTCGCGTTCATGAACCAGGTGTCCACCGTCGGTGCGTTCATCCTCGGTGCCTCGACCCTGCCGTTCCTGCTGAATGTGGTGCTCACCCACCTCAAGGGCCACAAGGTCACCGAGAACGATCCGTGGGGCTACGGCGCTTCGCTCGAGTGGGCGACCACCTGCCCGCCGCCGCGCCACAACTTCCACTCGCTGCCCCCGGTGCGCTCCGAGCGTCCGGCCTTCGACCTCCGCTTCCCGGATGTCGCAGCGACCGACCACATGCACGCTGATGCTGTCACCGCTGCAGCTGCGGCGCGGAAGGGGAACTGACACTCCATGAATACGTTTGCCCGCATCACCGCGATCTGCGGATTCTTCTTCATCATCGTCGGGGTGGCCTACACCTTCCTCACCGGCACCTATGAGCCGTCCGGCTTCGAATGGGTGGGCGTTCCCGCCATCTTCGGCCTCTCCGGACTGATGTTCATGATGTCGGTCTACTCGATGATGACGAGCCGCCGGTTCAACAAGCAGGCGCAGGACGACCACGCAGGCGAGGTCCATGACGAAGCCGGCGTGCAGGGCACCTTCGCTCCGTACTCCTGGGCGCCGCTCTGGGCATCGCTCGGTGCGTCGCTGGTCTTCATCGGTCTGCCGATCGGCTGGTGGCTGATGGTGCTCGGCTTCATCGTGGCCGCTTACGGCGTGATCACCTGGGTGATGGCGCACTCCACAGGATTCCACGCCCACTGATCGACTGACCCGATCAGACACGAAAGGGGCGATCCATCCTCGGATGGATCGCCCCTTTCGTCATACCCGGGCAGGGCAGCGGTGGAAGCTTCCTCAGCGGGCCGCCAACAGTTCCTGCGACGTTGAGGCCCACGTCTCGATCAGCTCCGCCGGCCGCCCCGAATCCAGCGTCTCCTCCGCACGGGCGAAAGCGGCACTGAAGCGGTCCTCGAAGCCGTCGGAGGGCTCCTGACCGATGCCGGCGGCCGCGGTGATGCCGGCTGCTGCGTTGAGGAGGACGGCATCGCGTGCAGCGGAGCGCTCACCGTCGAAGATGCGGCGGGCCACCTCTGCGTTGTAAGCGGGCGAGCCGCCCACCAGCTCCGACAGGGGAGCCTTACGCAGTCCCAGCAGTTCGGACGGATTGAGCACGTGCGGGCGGATCTCGCCTCCGCGCACTTCCCACACATCGGAGTCGTCGGCGATGGTCAGCTCATCCAGACCGTCGCGTCCTCGGAACACCAGAGCGGACGCTCCGCGCTCCTGAAACACTCCGGCGATCACCGGAGCCATGCTGGCTGAGGCCACGCCGACGGCCGAGGCCTCGACGCGGCCCGGATTCGTGATCGGGCCGAGGATGTTGAACACGGTTGGCAGCCCCAGGCCCTTACGAGCGGGGGCAGCGAAGCGCATGGACGGGTGGAAGACCTGTGCGAAGCAGAAGGTGATCCCGACCTTCTCCACCATGGCGGCGACGTCGCCCGCCGGGAGGTCAAGGCGAACACCGAGCTGCTCCAAGCAGTCGGCGGCCCCGGACTTCGATGAGGCGGCCCGGTTGCCGTGCTTCACCACGGGCAGTCCGCTCGCTGCGATCACCACGGAGGCCATGGTGGAGATGTTGACGGTGTTGGCGCCGTCTCCACCGGTGCCGACGATGTCGACAGCTCCCGTCGGCGCGGTGAAAGTGCGGGCGTGCGCCACCATCTCATCGGCGAGGGCCCGCACTTCTGTCACCGTCGGCCCCTTCGCTTCCAGGGCCACCAGGAACCCGGCGAGCGAGACCGGCTCAACAGCTCCGTCCATCACCTCCGCCATCGCCCATCGGACCGATGCGGAATCGAGGTTCTCTTTGCGCAGGAGGGCGGAGGTGAGTGAACGCCAGGTGGGGGAGGTTCCGGGAGTCGTCATGCGATCATCATCTCATCCTGTCCAGACCGTCTGCGGCGGCGTCCACCCAGGCTCCGTACCGCTGTCACCTCGCACTACGCCCGGTCATGGTGACTTCGCTCTCCTCGCCGGAGCGATCCAATCGACACCGCGGGCCAGGGCTGCTCCGGAGGGCCTCTCCGGTTTCTCAAAGAGGTCGAAGATCGGTATGCTGAACCCCGTCGAGGCGTGGTGTGCCATGCCCTCAGCAGCAAAGTGGGTCTCGGTGCCGTGTCTGAGCCCCATTTCGGCCGATCACACGCGATAATGGGAAACGTGTCTACAGCAAGTCTTACCTCGCATGCTTCGCATGGAGCGCACTCCGCCGCCCCGAGCCCTGTGAGCCGCCCGAACGCCACCCAGGTGGGGACCATCGTCTGGCTCTCCAGTGAGCTCATGTTCTTCGGTGCGCTCTTCGCCATGTACTTCACGCTGTACAGCGTGGTCCCCGAGGTGTTCCTGCAGGGTCAGGAGCACTTCAAGCTGGCCTTCGCGGTCACCAACACCCTGATCCTGGTGGCGAGCTCGTTCACCTGCCAGGCCGGTGTGTTCGCCGCTGAGAAGCGCATCCGCAGCCGTCAGGGCAGCATCCTGAACATCGCCAAGTGGGGCCTGATCGAGTGGTTCACCCTCACATTCATCCTCGGCGCCATCTTCGTGTCCGGCCAGGCCTTCGAGTACGCCGAGCTCGCCCACGCGGGCGCCTCCTTCTCCGCCTCCCCGCACTTCTCCATCTTCTTCCTCGCGACCGGCTTCCACGGACTGCACGTGATCGGCGGCCTGCTCGCCTTCCTCCTCGTGCTGGCTCGTGCGTTCGCCGCCAAGCGCTTCACCCATCACGAAGAGGTCTCTGCGATCTGCGTGTCCTACTACTGGCACTTCGTCGATGTGGTCTGGGTCGCTCTGTTCGCCGTTGTCTACCTGCTCGACCCGGTCATCCTGGGCACCATGCAGGGCAACTGGACGTTCTTCTGAGCCGCCCCCGCATGCGCACTCTTTCCCCATCCCACGAATCGAGGTCTGACCTGTGAAGGCACTAGCCCAGCATCGTCACCACCCGCTGGCGTTCCTGGCCATCCTGCTGATGGCTCTGCTCGCCACCGGCGGTCTGTTCGTTGCTCTGTCCCCGAAAGACGCCTCCGCGCAGTCGGCCAGTCAGGCCGACATCGACGCCGGCCGCGATCTCTTCGTCGCCAACTGCGCCACCTGCCATGGCATGAAGGGCGAGGGCCGCATCGACGGCGAGGGCAACACCTCCGGCCCGTCCCTGATCGGCGTCGGCGCTGCTTCGGTGGACTTCCAGGTCGGCACCGGTCGTATGCCGATGCAGGAGTCCGGTCCGCAGGCGCACCGGAAGCCCGCCCAGTTCAACGATGAGCAGACCAAGCAGCTCAGCGCCTACGTCGCATCCCTCGGCCCCGGTCCGGAGATCCCCTCCGCGGACGCTGTGGACCCCGCCAAGGGCGACCCGGCCAAGGGCGGCGAGATCTTCCGCATCAACTGCGCCATGTGCCACAACGCCTCCGGTTCCGGTGGTGCTCTGACCCGCGGCAAGTTCGCTCCGCCGCTGCTGGATGTCGAGCCGACCCACGTATACGAGGCGATGGAGACCGGCCCGCAGAACATGCCGGTGTTCAATGACAACAACCTCACCCCCGAGGACAAGCGCGACGTCATCGCGTACCTCAACAAGTTGGATGAGAACGGCTCCCCGGGCGGCTACTCGCTCGGTTCGCTCGGCCCCGTGACTGAGGGCCTCTTCGCCTGGACCGTCTTCCTCGCACTGATCCTCGGATGTGCTTACTGGCTGGGAGCTAAAGCAAAGTGACACACAACGACCATTCCCACAACCACGACGGCACGCAGCCGCACCGCGGCGTCAGCGCTGTTGTCGCCAAGGAAGACGGCGGGTTCGTCAACCCGGGACTCCCTCCTCACGAGTACCGTCAGTCCGATCTCGATCCGAAGGCTGAGCGTCGGGCCGAGAAGATGGTGGCCGGGATGTTCATCCTGTCGATCATCGGCACCGCGATCTTCATCGCCAGCTACTTCCTCTTCACCCCGATGGGGTTCAACCTGCTGGCTGAGTCCAAGACCCTGCAGGCGGTGAAGTGGTCGAACCTCTTCACCGGCATCGGCCTGGCCGTCGCCATGTTCTTCATCGGTGCAGCCGCCGTGCACTGGGCGAAGACCCTGATGCCGGACCATGAGGTCACCGAGGAGCGCCACATCTACAGCCGCACCAGCCCGGTGCGCGAAGAGGCCTCGGGCATCATCGTTGATGGTCTGGACGAGTCCGGTGTGGCACGTCGCCCGCTGATCGTCGCCTCCATGGTCGGAGCCCTCGCTGTGCTGCCGATCGCAGTGCTCTTCCCGATCTCTACCCTCGGGCCGCTGCCGGGCAACAAGCTGCACCACACCTTCTGGGCCAAGGCCAAGAAGGAGCCGCTGCGCATCGTCCGCGACCACGACAACACGCCGATCAAGGCCTCCGATGTCACCGTCGGCTCGATCTTCCACGTCATGCCGGACGGTCTGACCCACGAGAACAACGAGCACGACTTCCTTGAGCAGCGCGCGAAGGCCGCTGCGGTTCTGGTCCGCATCGACCCGGCCGATGCCAAGAACCAGGAGTCGCTGAGCAACGGCTACGAAGGCATCCTCGCCTTCTCGAAGATCTGCACGCACGTGGGCTGCCCGGTGGCGCTCTACGAGCAGCAGACCCACCACATGCTGTGCCCGTGCCACCAGTCGACGTTCGACGTCACCGACGGTGCCAAGGTCATCTTCGGCCCGGCCCACCGCCCGCTGCCCCAGCTGCCCATTGAAGTTGATGACGAGGGCTACCTCGTTGCGACCGACGACTTCCCGGAGCCGATCGGACCCAGCTTCTGGAACCTCCACAAGGACAAGTGATTGATCGTGTCGACAACTGAGAAGCAGGGGCTGCTGAACCCCGAAGGCCGCGCTTTCAAGCTCGGCTCCGTCGGTGCCGACTGGATCGATCAGCGCACCAGCATGTCCAGCGTGGTGAAGAACTTCGCCCGGAAGGTCTTCCCCGACCACTGGTCGTTCATGTTCGGCGAGGTGGCGCTGTACAGCTTCGTCGTGCTGCTGATCTCCGGCACGTTCCTCACCATGTTCTTCGTTCCCTCCATGGACGAAGTCACCTACGAGGGCATCTACGAACCGCTGTACGGCCTGGAGATGTCCCGCGCCTACGCGTCCACCCTCGACCTCTCCTTCGAGGTCAAGGGCGGTCTCCTGTTCCGCCAGATGCACCACTGGGCAGCGCTGCTGTTCATGGTCGCGATCTTCGTGCACATGTTCCGCGTGTTCTTCACCGGTGCGTTCCGCAAGCCGCGTGAGCTGAACTGGCTCGTCGGCTTCAGCCTGATGATCCTCGGCATGGTCGCCGGCTTCTCGGGCTACTCCCTGCCGGACGACGTCCTCTCCGGCAACGGCCTGCGCATCGCGGATGGCCTGATGAAGTCGATCCCGCTCGTCGGCACCTACATGTCGATGCTGCTGTTCGGCGGCGAATTCCCCGGCACGGACATCATCCCGCGCCTGTTCACGATTCACATCCTGCTGGTCCCCGCGGCCATCATGGGCCTGATCGCGATCCACCTGGTGATGCTGGTCGTGCACAAGCACGCCCACTACCCGGGCCCGGGCGCCACCGACCGCAACGTCGTGGGCTACCCGCTCTTCCCGGTGTACACCGCGAAGGCCGGCGGTTTCTTCTTCATTGTGTTCGGTCTCATCGCCCTGGTCTCCGCGACCGTGTCGATCAACTCTGTGTGGGCCTATGGCCCGTATGACCCGTCGCCGGTGTCCGCTGGTTCGCAGCCGGACTGGTACATGCTGTTCACCGATGGCGGTCTTCGTCTGATCCCGGGCTGGGAGTTCACCATCTTCGGATACGTGATCTCGCTGAACATGCTGATCCCGATGGTGTTCTACGGCCTGTTCCTCGCTGCTCTGGCCCTGTGGCCGTTCCTCGAGCAGTGGGTGACCGGTGATGACCGTGAGCACCACGTGCTGGACCTGCCGTACAACGCTCCGGTCCGCACCGCTTTCGGCGTCGCCTGGATCACCGAGTACATCCTGCTCGTCCTGGGCGCGACCAATGACCTCGTCGCCATCGCGTTCCACATCTCCATCAACGACCTCACCTGGCTGTACCGCATCGGGTTCTTCGTGGCTCCGGTCGTGGCGTTCATCGTCACGAAGCGGATCTGCCTGGCGATCCAGCGCCACAAGCGCGACCTGGTCCTCCACGGCGTGGAGACCGCCAAGGTGGTCCGGATGGAGAACGGCGAGATGCTGGAGATCCACGAGCCGCTCAACGAGTACGAGCGCTGGACCCTGGTGCAGCACGACACCTTCCGTCCCCTCAAGGAGGGCAACGGTGTGTCGGGTCTGCGCGCGAAGGCATCGAGCTTCTTCTTCAAGGACCAGATCGATCCGGTCACCCCGCGTGAGCTGCGCGCGGCCCTCGAGCACGGTGGCCATGAGCGCCACAAGATCGAGGCGCTGACGGGTCCGTACCGTGAGCTGGAGCCGTGATCCGCTGAGTCACTCTCGTGATGACGAAGGCCCGGTCCCCGTGTGGGGGCCGGGCCTTCGTCCTGTGGTCAGGACTGGGCGTCAATTGACGGCGCCGAGGTCGAACGCGGCGTCGAGATCGTCCGAGGAGTATGTGCGGAACGCGATGTTGGTGGTGGTGGAGACCACGCCCGGCACCTTGGAGATCGTGCCGGCGATGACGTCGGCGAGCTCTTCGTGTTCGCGGACCCGCACCTCCGCGATGAGGTCGACGTCGCCGGTCACCGAGTACACCTTGCTCACTTCTTCGGTGTTCGCGATCTTCTGCGCGACTTCGGGAATCTGATCGGATTCGACGGTGATGGAGACGATCGCGGTGATCATAGGGGAGCCTTTCTGCAGGGTGAGCACCCGTCGGCCGGTATGACGCGACGCAATGGATGCTGCCGGCGCCGAGTGCGGGCGGGTGGCTCCCACACTATCGCCCCGGGCCAGGGAAGCGGAGGCGGACCGTGCAGCGGGTGCTCAATCGGTCGCAGCAGCGGTGCGGGCGAACGCGCGGCTGAGAGCGCCGAGGTCGAACGCGCCAGTAGCGGGGCTCGACCAGTCGCCGTCGACGTGCACGATCCGGACGCCGTCCTGCTGCAGCCAGTGGAGGATCAGCTCTGCCTCCCCCCAGTACCCGAAGCAGAGGGGCGCGTGCTTGTCCGCTTCGTCGGCGGAGATGCGGCGCAGATGCTCCACGGACGCAACGGGGTCCCCGTGGCTGGGGAGGGCGAGGACGGCTCCGAGTCGACCGTGACGGATGGCGAGGGTCTCCCAGATCCACGGTGATGACTCGGAGACGCGGTGGCGCCGGGTGGCGACGATGAACGGAACCTCGGCGATTTCACGAAGGCGCTGTGCGCGGGCAGCCGCCTCGAGGAACGCCTCAGTGCGTTCGCGCAGCTGTGCGGCGTCCTCGAAGCGGCCGGAGGTGGTGAGGGCCCGCAGCCGGTGCGCGACGTCGTCGAGGACCTCCGAGGGGTCCGTTGTCATTGCGCGGCGCATCCGCTGGTGGAACGAGTCGTCACCGCGAGTGGGGCCGAACTGGGCGTCGGGGCCGAGGATCGACCGGTACAGAAGGGAGCGCATCGGCTCCACATGGTGGTGGGAGCGCAGCGGCCCGATCTGGACGGTGCCGTCGTCCTCAGGCTTCGTCGTGCGTGCTGCTCGCAGTCCGGCGGCGCCGGCGCCGAGGCGCAGCCAGTGCCCGGCGCTGGGGCGCAGTCCCTGCCTGTTCGCGGGTGGACGCTGCTCGGCGATCATCCGCAGCTCCCGGATAGAGGCTTCGGTGTCGCTGGCGCATTCGATGACGTCGACCCGTTCGGTGAGCGGGATGATGTCGAGGACTTTGCGGCGGGTTTCGGACGGGGAGAAGTAGGAGCGGACGCGGGACCGGAGGTTCATGGACTTCCCGACGTACAGGACGGCCCCGTCGGCGCCGATGAAGGTGTACACGCCGGGGCCCGGAGGTATGCCGTCGGCGAGGTGGCGTTTGCGCAGCTGGGCCGGGGTGGCCTGCTTCCCGGAGCGGGTGAGGTCGTACAGGTGGGTGCCGCCGATGCCGCCGAGTCGGGCGATGATCTCGTGGAGGACGTCCACGGTGGCGCGGGCGTCGGAGAGGGCCCGGTGGTTGGGGACGACGGTGGCGCCGACGTGGGCGGCGAGGGTGCCGAGGCGGTGGTTCTGCACTTCACCGCGAGGGAAGGTGCGGCGCGCAAGGGTGAGGGTGTCCACCACGGTGTGCTTCGGCCACGCGTAGTCGGTGCGGGCGGCGGCGGCGCGGAGGAAGCCGATGTCGAACTTCGCGTTGTGCGCCACGAGCACGGTGCCGCGGGCGAATTCGAGGAACATCGGCAGCACAGCGCTGATGGTGGGGGCGCCGGCGACCATGCGGTCGTTGATGCCTGTGAGGCGCGCAATGTAGGCGGGGATGGGCCGCTGCGGGTCCACGAACGTCTGGAATTCGCCGGTGACCTCGCCGCCGAGCACGCGGACAGCGCCGATCTCCGTGATGGCGTCGGAATCGGCGCTGGTGCCGGTGGTTTCGAGGTCGACGACCACGAACTCCACGTCCTGGAGGGCGGGGCCGAGGTCCTCGAAGCTGGGTTGGGTGGGCAGCGCCTGTCAGCTCTTCCCGGGCTTCGGGCCGGAGTAGATGCGGTCGATGACCTCGGCGTAGTCCTTCACCACAACGTTCCGCTTCAGCTTCAGCGACGGGGTCAGGTAACCGGATTCCTCGGTGAAGTCGCGGTCGATGATCTCGAACTTGCGGATCGATTCAGCGCGGGACACGGAGCTGTTCGCGGCATCGACGGCGCTCTGAACCTCAGCGAGCACCGCCTCCTCGCGTGCGGCGTCCGTGGCGGACATCTCCGGCAGGCCGTGGTTCTTCAGCCAGGTGGGGAGCATCTCCTCATCGAGGGTGATCAGGGCGGCCACGAACGGCTTCTGGTCGCCGATGACCATGCACTGGGAGATCAGCGGGTTGGAGCGGATCTGGTCCTCGAGCTGGGCGGGGGAGATGTTCTTGCCGCCCGCAGTGACGATGAGCTCCTTGGAGCGGCCGGTGATCGTCAGGTGGCCGTCGTCGTCGAGGGTGCCGACGTCTCCGGTGTTGAACCAGCCGTCGCTGGTCTTCGCTTCGGCGGTGGCCTCGGGGTTGTTGTGGTAGCCCTTGAACACCATGACGCCCTTGGCGTGGATCTCACCGTTGTCGGCGATGCGGACAGCGGCGCCGGGCAGCGGCGGGCCCACTGTGCCGACCTTGTGGTTCCACGGGACGCACACACTCAGCGGTGCGGTGGTTTCGGTCAGGCCGTACCCTTCGAGGATGGTGACGCCGAGGCCGCGGAAGAAATGGGCGTGGCGCGGGCTGAGCGGTGCGCCGCCCGAGATGGCCCATTTCAGGTCGCCGCCCATGAGGGCGCGCAGCTTGGAGTACACGAGCTTATCGAACACGGCGTGCTGCAGCTTGACTGCGAGGGGGATGCGTCCGTTGCTGATGCCCTCGGAGTAGCGGCAGGCGATGTCCACGGCGCGCTGGAAGATCTTCCCCTTGCCGTCGGCGATGGCCTTCTGCTCGGCGCCGTTGTACACCTTCTCGAACACGCGCGGCACGGCGAGCAGGAGGTTCGGCTTGAATGTGCCGAGGTCGTCCAGGAGGTGCTTGGCGTCCGGGGTGAAGCCGGTGATCGTGTCGTCGACGGTGGCGAGGTGCACGATCATCCGGGCGAACACGTGCGCGAGCGGCAGGAACATCAGCAGACGACTGCCCGGCGGCAGGACGAGGTGTCCGAGGAGCGCCTGAGCGTTCAGGGAGGTGTCCATGAAGTTGCCGTGAGTGAGCTCGGCGCCCTTGGGCCGGCCGGTGGTGCCGGAGGTGTAGATGATGGTGGCGACGTCGTCCTTGACGCGGCTGCGGCGCGCCTCTTCGAGGCGGTCCATGTCGAGGACGGCGCGGTCGGCGCTGATGCGCTCGATGTCGCCGGAGTCGATGATGAACACTTCCTGCAGGTTCGGCAGGGAGGAGGCGACCTGTTCGACGTCCTGCGCGTGCCCGGTGGTCTCCACGAACAGGAACTTCGCACCGGAATCGGAGGCGATCCATTCGATCTGGCCGGGGGAGGAGGTCTCGTAGATGGCGACGCTGACCCCGCCGGCGAACCAGACGGCCCAGTCGATCAGGGACCATTCGTAGCGGGTGCGGGACATGATGCCGACCACGTCGCCGCTCTGCAGACCCTGGTCGAGCAGGCCCTGGGCGAGCTGGCGGACCTGGGTGATGAACTGCGACACCGGCAGCGGCGACCAGGTGCCGGGGGTGAGCTGGCGTTCGAAGATGGGGGCGCTGGGGTCGCGGCGCTCCCGCAGGAGCAGGAGGTCGGTGGAGTTCTCGTCATCTCGTCCGCTGGCGGCGATCGGGGTTTCGAACTGCTTCACTGAGAACTCCTCATCTGACAGGGCGCGCGGTTTCGCGGTGCGCATCCGATCCTACGCGCCGGGGGCGATCTGTGCTCGTCGAATCACCGAAGGCGGACCGACGGATTCCGCAGACGCTCCAGTGTACGCGCAGCGAAGCGCTCGGATTCCTCCGCGATCATGTCGGCGTCATGGTCGAGGGTGGCGACATGCCAGCTGTTCTCGGCGGTGACGCGGGTGATGCCGGCGGCGTTGACAGCACCGGATTCGATGTCATCGGAGTCGCTGATGGCGACCAGGTGGTCCACGGTGGAGGTGGCGAGCCAGATGGGGCACCGGATGCGGTCCAGACGAGCGCGCACGTGCGCGGTGTAGCCGTTCAGCTCCGCGACGGACGCGACGGGAACGCGGGGGTAGGCGGGTTCGCGCACCCCGGGCTTCCTGATGTCGGAGGCGATGCTCGGCACGGACGGCACGATGTGCTGCAGCCAGAACGCGAACCGCGCCACGGGGCTCTTCACGCCGAGAGCGGGGTTGACGAGCAGAACGGCGGCAACGAGGTCGGGGTGGCGTTCGGCGAGGGCGAGGGCGGTGGTGCCGCCCATCGACAGGCCCGCCACCACGATCGGACCGCCGGTGTCACGAGCGAGGCGCTTCAGGTCCTCCTCGGGGCCGTGGAGCCATTCGGGCCAGGTGGTGCGTCCCATCTCCTGCCAGGTGGTGCCGTGGCCGGCGAGGGTGGGAGTGCAGACGCTCCAGCCCTGCTGCCGGAAGCGGCGGGCCCACGGTTCGATGGAGCCGGGAGTGCCGGTGAAGCCGTGGAGCATGAGGGCGGTGCGCTGCTGAGGGGTCATGAGACCATGGTGCCATCCCGCTCCCATTCTGAGGTCCCATGCTGATCTACCGCCTTGCCAAGCCTGTTGCGACGGTCCTGGCGCGCCGTGTGTGGCGCGCGTCCCTGACCGGCGAGAACCGCCTGTCCGCCGGGTACGCCGCGGTGCTGTGCTCCAACCATGCGTCGGTGGCGGAGACGTGGATGCTGCCGGCGCTGATGCGCCGACCGGTGCACATCCTCGCGAAGGACTCCCTGTTCACCCGTCCCGGTGCGGCCGGCTGGGTGGCGCGACGTTTCCTGCTGAGCGTGTGCGTGATCCCGGTGAACCGCTCCGGCGGCGGAACCGCCAACGGCACCCTGGACAGCGCTGCCGAGGTGCTGCGCGAAGGCGAGCTGATCGGCGTGTACCCGGAGGGGACGCGCAGCCCGGACGGTCGACTGTTCAAGGGGAAGACCGGTGCGGTGCGCGTTGCTCTCGCCGGCGGCGCCCCGATCCACCCGGTCGCGATCCACGGCGCGTTCCAGGCCGGTCACGGCCGGTCGGTCTTCCCGCGCCTCCAGCCCCGCATCCGGATTGAGGTGGGGGAGGCGATCGATCTGCGCACCGAGCTGGAAGCCCTACGGGCTGAGCAGGTGGGGGACCGGCATGCTGAGCCGATGGGGACCCTGCAGGCTGAGCAGCCGGGCGACCGGCGCGCCGAGCGGTCGGATCCCCCGAAGTCGGGGGAGGGGGCCGACGGGATGCCGGCATCCGTCGGCTGCGCATCAGGTGCTCCCGCCTCGCAGGAGGAGATCCGCGCCCTGACGGATCTGGTGATGGCGCGCCTGGCGGCGATGACCGGTCAGGAGCAGGTGGATGAGTACGCTGTGGATCACCGTGCGCGGATGCGGAAGGCGTCGGCCGTCATGGCTGACTGAGCGGAGTCTGCCCGGGTGTCCGAACGGTGGACGCCCGGTCCCGGAATTTGCCCCGACCGGGCGCCTCGCTACGATCGCAGCGTGACTATTCATTCGCCGCTCAGCGCCAATACCCGCCATGCCTTCGGACTGTCTGCCGAGAACGAAGCCCTCACGGAGCTTTCGGCATGGCGCGAGTATCCGCGCGTGCAGCAGCCCACATGGCCGGATGAGCAGAAGCTCGGCGATGTCTTCGACCGCCTCCGCTCCGCCCCGCCGCTGGTCTTCGCCGGCGAGGTCGACCTCGTCCGCTCCCGCCTCGCGGCGGCATCCCGTGGTGAAGCGTTCCTGCTGCAGGGCGGTGACTGCGCTGAGACCTTCCAGGACTCCACCGCGGACCGCATCAAGAACAAGATCCAGACCATTCTGCAGATGGCTGCGATCCTCACGTACTCCGCGTCCACTCCCGTCATCAAGATGGGCCGTATGGCGGGCCAGTTCGCGAAGCCCCGGTCCTCCGATGAGGAGACTCGCGACGGCGTCACCCTGCCCAGCTACCGCGGTGATGCCGTCAACGGCTACGAGTTCACCCCCGAGGCCCGCATCCCGGATCCGGAGCGGCTGTGGCGGATGTACACGACCGCGGCGTCGTCCCTGAACCTGATGCGCGCCTTCACCGGCGGCGGCTTCGCCGACCTGCGCCAGGTGCACGATTGGAACCGCGGCTTCGTCCGCTCCAAGGGCTACACGAAGTACGAGCGCCTCGCCGATGAGATCGGCCAGGCCCTCCAGTTCATGGAGGCCTGCGGGGTCGACTTCGAACCGCTGAAGCTGGTGGAGCTCTACGCCTCCCATGAGGCCCTGCTGCTCGACTACGAGGAGGCGCTCGCCCGCGTGGACTCCCGCACCGGCGAGATCTACGCCTGCTCCGGCCACTTCCTGTGGATCGGTGAGCGCACCCGTCAGCTGGACGGCGCCCATGTCGACTTCCTGCGGAAGGTCCGCAACCCCATCGGGGTGAAGCTCGGCCCCACCGCCACTGCCGACGACGCCAAGCGCCTCATCGACCTGCTGAACCCCGAGCGCGAAGAGGGGCGCCTCACGTTCGTCACCCGCATGGGCGCCTCCACGATCCGTGAGCGTCTGCCGAAGCTGCTGGAGGAGGTCAAGGCCGACGGGGCCCCCATCACCTGGGTGACCGATCCGATGCACGGCAACACGATCACCTCTTCGAACGGCTACAAGACCCGCCGCTTCGAGGACATCATGGATGAGGTGCGCGGCTTCTTCGAGTCCCATCAGGAGGCTGGGACGATCCCCGGCGGCCTGCACATGGAGCTCACCGGCGATGACGTCACCGAGGTGCTCGGCGGTACCGGTGAACTGGATGAAGAGGGCCTGACCCGCCGCTACGAGACGCTGGTGGACCCGCGCCTGAACCACACCCAGTCCCTGGAGCTCGCGTTCCTGGTGGGGGAGATGCTGCAGCGCGCCAAGCGCGACTGACCCCTGCCGCTCACCGCGGTCGAACCATATGCACAGCGGCCCCGCCTCGAGGATCTGAGGCGGGGCCGTCCTGTGCGCTGCGGGCGGAGCGGCGGGTCAGAACACCCGGATGGTGATGGTGGAGCCCTTCTCCGCTTCGGAGCCGGCGGCCTGGTCCTGTTTGTACACCTTGCCGAACACCGGCTCACCCTTGTCGTGCTCGACCGACACGGTGAAGCCGGCCTTCTCCAGCTCCGCCTTCGCGGCCGCTTCGGGCTTCTCGAACACGTTGGGCACCTTCACCATCTCCGGCCCCTTCGAGACAACGATCGTGACGGCATCGCCGCGGAAGAGGGACCCGTCGGCCGGCTGCTGGGAGGCGACCGTGCCCTTCGGGGCTGAGGAGAACGCCTCCGTCTGCTTGACCGTGAGGCCGGCGGCTTCGAGGCGGGTCCGCGCTTGGTCCGGGCTGGCGCCCGTCACCACGGGGACGGCGATCGGCTCGCGGCCCTTCGAGACCGTGACGTGCACCTCCGCGCCCTTCGGCAGGGCGTCGCCGTCCTGCTGCTGGGAGATGACCGTGCCCTTCGGCACCTTCTCGTCGAACTCGGGGTCGTCCTCCACCACGGTGAAGCCGGCGTCATCCAGAGCGGCCGTCGCCTCCTCCACGGGCTTGCCGGTGACGTCGGGGACCGCGAAAAGCTCCTCGCCCTTGGAGACCACCACGGTGATGGTGTCGCCGCGTTTGATGGTGGCTCCGGCGGCGGGATCCACGCTGATGATGTGCCCCTTCGGCACCTCCGCGCTGAACTGCTCCACGGTCCGGGTGTCGATGTTCTGGGCGGCCAGGACGTTCTCCGCGTCGGTCAGGGGAGTGCCCGCGAGCACGGGGACGGTCCGCTCCGCACCGGGGCCGGCGTAGGCGTACCACTGGCTGCCGGCGACGCCCCATGCTCCGAGGGCCGCGAGGGCGAGGGCGAGGGCTGCGATGCGGGCGGGGACCGAGCGCAGCGGGCCGTGCAGATGTCGGCCGTGTGTCTGGGTGCGGGGACCGAGGGTGAGTTCACGCGCGGATTCGTCGCGCTCCACCGCAGTGGATCCGGTGGCAGCGGCGCCGCCGTCGCCACCGGGGTCGGCGGCGGCGTCGTCATCCGGATCGATCGGGAACGGGACCGGGGCAGCGGCGGGCAGCGTCGACGTCAGGTCGGGGAAGTGCTCCTCGGCCGACGGGATCGTGCGCGTCAGCCGCGGCAGATCATGCGTGGGGGAGTCCTCATCGTGGACTGCAGGCGCAGCATCGAGCTGGGCATCGCTGAGCTGTGCGATCACCTCGTCCAGCGCATCCAGCAGCGCGGCGGCGCGCGACGGACGCGAGGACGGCAGCCGGGAGCACGCCCACGTCACGATCGAATCCACCGACGGCGGCACCGCCGAGTTGATCGTGGACGGCGCCGGCACATCCTCATGCGCATGCTGATACGCCACATGCACCGGGGACTCACCGGTGAACGGAACACGGCCGGTCAGCATCTCGAACAGGAGGATGCCCCAGGAGTAGAGGTCACTGCGGGCATCGCAGAAGCCCTTCGTCACCACCTCCGGGCTCACATACGCCACGGTGCCCAGCAGCGTGCCGGTGGCGCTGGCGGTGGCGGAGTCGATGGCGCGGGCGAGGCCGAAGTCCGCGACCAGGACGTCCTTGTCCTCCGCGACGAGGACGTTCTCCGGTTTGATGTCGCGGTGAATGATGCCGGACCGGTGGGCGGCGTCGATCGCGGCGAGCGTGTCCCGGCCCACTCGCAGAGCACGGCGCAGAGTCAGCGGGCCCTCCCGACGCAGCTCCTGGCGCAGGGTCTCGCCCTCCACCAGCTGCATCGTCAGGTAGACGTGGCCGAAGTCCTCACCCTGATCGAACACACCGACCACATGCGGGTGGGTCAGGCGCGCCGCGGAGCGGGCCTCCCGGGCGAAGCGGCGGATGAAGTCGGGGTTCTCCGCCAGATGCGGGTGCATGATTTTGAGCGCGATGGGGCGTTCCAGGCGCTCATCGAAACCGCGGAACACGGTGGCCATGCCGCCGCGGGCGATCTTGGAGTCCACGCGGTAGCGCTGGTCGAGGATGAGGCCGGCCTCAGGGGAAGGACTCGGCGCACTCGTCACACCCACAGACTAGAGAGTCCGTCCGCACGAACCCTGCATCGACACCGTGAAATATAGTGACAGCGTGAACGACAACGACCTGACCTTCTCTGACCTGACCGCGCTCGTCGGCGAGTGGATGCCTCTGCCGGACGTCGCCGAGCAGCTGGACCTGTCCATCTCCCGCGTGCACCGCCTGCTGGAGGAGCGGGAGCTCATCACCGTCCGCAACGACGACAACGTGCGGGTCACCCCGGCGCTGTTCCTCGACGGCGACCGCGTCACCAAGAACCTCAAGGGCACCATCATCCTGCTGCAGGACCAGGAGCTGCGGGACGACGAGATCATCGAGTGGCTCTTCACCGAAGACGAGACCCTGCCCGGCCGTCCGATCGACCGCCTCCGTGAGGGACAGCGCGGCGAAGTCCGCCGACGCGCTCAGTCCCTCGCGTTCTGAGACCCGTCGGCCTCACACCCGGTCGCCTGAGCGATCAGAGTGCTGAGCATCCGGACGGCGGTCCCGTCGGCGAGCGGTTCCACCCGCTCGCGCAGCGCGGTGTACGCGGCGGCGGCGCCGGCGGCGACGTCCCGCTCTGCGCGCTCCCGCGCCCCTGTCGCAGTGAAGACCTCCCGCACCTGCTCCACATCCTCCGCGCTCGCCTCATCGTTGCCGATGATGCGCTGCAGGACCTCCCGCTGCTCGTCGGTGCCCTGCTCGAGGGCGTGGGCGAGCAGGGTGGTGCGCTTGCCCTCGGTGATGTCGCTGCTGGCTGATTTGCCGATCACGGCCTGATCGCCGAACACGCCCAGCAGATCGTCCCGCACCTGGAACGCGGCCCCCAGCGGCACTGCCGTCCCCTCCAGCGCCGCGAGGAGGTCATCGTCCCCGCCGCGCTGAGCCGCCCCCAGCAGAAGCGGCCGCAGCACGGTGTACGGCACGGTCTTCCACCGCGTCACTCGTTGAGACGCCTCCCGCATGGCGGCCGCCGAACGGAACCCGCCCATCTGGTTGAGGATGTCGAGGTACTGCCCCGCCATCACCTCGGTGCGCAGCGCATCGAACTGGGCCCGTGCCCGGGGACCGCTCAGCACCGAGGACGCGAGCTGCTCCGCCCACGAGAGCGCCAGATCGCCGATGATGACCGCGGAGGCGAGCCCGAAATGGCGGGCGTCGCCGTCGAACCCATCGGCCCGGTGGCGCGTCGCCGCGGCCTCGTGCACAGCGGGTCGGCCGCGGCGAGTGGGGGAGTTGTCGATGACGTCGTCATGCATCAGTGCCGCCGCCTGGATCAGCTCCACAGCGGCGCCGAGGGTGATGAGATCGGCTGGAATCGCGTCGGCGGGCGCATCGCCGGTGGTCGTCGCCGTACTCGCGTCCAGGTCGCCGGCGGGGACGGCGAGGCCGCCGGTCACCACGAACAGGGGCCGCAGGAACTTCCCACCCGCGAAGAAGCCGGTCAGAGTGTCGGTGATGTCCCGCAGCTCCGGTGCGATCGGGGAGAGCGCCTCCGCCTGCTCGGCGATGAAGCGGTCCAGCTCAGCGGCGACACGGGTGCGGACGGACTCGGCGGTGGTGATGGGCACGCGAACCTCTTTCCTTGGGGGCTTCCAGTATCCCAGAGGATCCCGGCGCACTGATGATCCACACCCGCACTCATCCCCACACCGCACGGACTCCTCGCGACAGGCCCGTGCACGAGCCAGGCTGGCGGGCATGACGAACGCACCCAGCAGCGCCTTCACCGGCGACCACCATGATCCCATCACCATCCACGGCGCTGACTCCCGCGAACTCCTCGCCGCCGTCAGCACCCACTACGGCGCTATCCCGCAGCACGGCGTGATCCTCTTCCCGTTCGACTCCGACGGACATCTGGCCGCCATCATGCGGATCCGCGCCGAGTGCTGGAGTGACCCCGGCTTCTACCACTCCGTCCTCGCCCGGAACGTCCACGCCCTCCTCGAACAGGGGTACAGCGCTATGCGCGTGCTCGTCGTCGGAACTGTCCCGGCCGACGGCGACCCTCTTCTCGTCGGCGAGCCGCCCCTGGCCGACGACCCGGGGCAGCTCCTCTCACTGGCTGATCTCGCCGCCTCCACTCATGACGCCCTCACCCTGCATCGGGAGCTCGTCGGCTGCGTCCGCACCTGGCTGATCTCCGGGCGCGTCAGCATCGATGTGGGGGCCGACGGGCCCATCAGCGACCCGGTGCCGTTCGGGGACCTCGCCGACAGTGCTGTCGCAGCCGAAGCGGTCTCCCGCGGGCGGCCCCTGTTCCTCAGGCCCGAGGACGAGGCCGCACTGTCACCCGACCAGCTGAGCCGATTCATCGACGCTCTGCAGCGCCAGGCTCGGTCTGACATACCCGATCTGGACCCGGCGGCGGAGGCCCGCGACCTCCTGGATCTGGCGGCGACCGGACCCGGCTGGTTGCGCCGCGAGGCGCAGGTCCGCACCGCCGACGGCACTCGCATGTCGCTGTATGAACACCTCACCGAATTCCTCCACGCAATGACCGATTCCGCGTTCAGCGATGCATTCTTCACCGCCGTGATGAATCGCGGAATGAATGCTGATCACACGCCGCAGTCACTGCTGCACGCGATCTGCACCGATCCCGACTTTGTGCCGACCGAAGCCGTCCTGCCTGGTGGTTCAGTCGATGTGCTGCTGGGGGAGCTCTGGCGCCTCTGGCAGCTGGCACCGCCGGACGAAATGCCGGACCGAATGGTCGAATCTTTGGCCACGATCGTTCTGCACAATGCCCTCGTCAACTGGTGGACAACCCGACTCGGCGACATGGCGAGACAAGTCGGATCTGTTCTTCTCACCTGTCCCGACCACCGACTGGCAGGCTTGCTCGAGCCGATGATGGAGGGACTCCTCGTCCACCCCTGGCTCGACGCCGATTCGTGCGCACTCGTGCGGAGCTCCAGCACCGGCAGCCGCCTGCTGTGACGCCTCGCGTCCGGGCGGAGAAGACCTCACGTCCAGGGAAGGATGCAGATGACGGCAGTGCAGGACCGCGCCACCCGTCCGACCGGCGCGTGGCTGCCCGGAGACCCTGTCGGCAACCGCCGATTCGCGGACCTCGGTGCACTCGACCTCGAGAACCGGCAGCGCCTCGAGACGGTCCGCCTCGCCTACGAAACCTGGGGCGAGCTCAACGCCGACGCATCCAACGCCGTGCTCGTCCTGCACGCCCTCACCGGCGACTCGCACGTCTGCGGCGACGCGGGGCCGGGGCACCGCACAGCCGGCTGGTGGCCGCACCTCGTGGGGCCCGGCAGGCCGATCGACACGAACCGATTCTTCGTCATCGCGCCGAACATCCTCGGCGGCTGCCAGGGCAGCACCGGTCCCGCCAGCCAGGCCCCCGACGGCGCTCCCTACGGCTCCCGCTTCCCCCACCTCACCACCCGGGACCAGGTCGCCGCCGAGCGCCTCCTCCAGCACCACCTGGGCATCGACGCATGGGCGCTCGTCATCGGCGGATCGATGGGCGGCATGCGCGCCGTCGAATGGGCCGTCACGCACCCCGACGATGTGGAGCGCCTCGCCGTCATCGCCACCTCCGCCCGGGCGAGCGGTGACGTCATCGCCTGGAACAGCGCACAGATCGCCGCGATCGAAGCGCACCCCGGGTTCGCCGGCGGCGACTACCATCACCTCGATGCCGACAGCGGTCCGGCCGCAGCGCTCGGTGTCGCCCGCCGCATCGCCCATACGACCTACCGCACCGCGGTCGAGCTCGACACCCGCTTCGGCAACGGCCCGCAGGCGGACGAGGACCCCGTCGGCACCCGCGACGGCCGATTCCGCGTCACGAGCTATCTCGACCACCACGCCGACAAGCTCGCTCGCCGATTCGACGCCGGCAGCTACACCGTTCTGGCCCGCGCCATGAGCACGCACGACGTCGGCCGCGGACGCGGCGGCATCCCCACCGCCCTCAGCCGCATCACCGCCCGCACTCTCGTTGCCGCGGTCGACTCCGACCGGCTGTTCCCCGTCACCGACTCCCAGCTGATCGCCCGGCACATCCCGAACGCAGACCTGCTCGTGATCGATTCGCCGGCAGGGCACGACGGGTTCCTCCTCGACTCGCCGCCCCTCAATCGCAGGGTCGAGGACCTGCTGCGGGACGCCGATGGATCGGACGGCGAGAGGCCGTCGGCGAAACCGCACCCTGGGGGCGCGACGGCGCGGTAACGTGGGCCCACGACCCTTCGACGAAAGGCAGCGCCATGGCAGTCGTCGCCGCGTACGCCCCTGGTGAGCAGGGCGATGCCGCCCTGCGCGCAGCCGTTCGGGAAGCGCATCAGCGCCAGAGCGATCTCGTGATCATCTCCCACGCGTACCACCACCCGGACCACGGACTCACTCATGCCGAACGCGCCGAAGCGACCCGCGCGCTGCACCGGATCGCCGCTGGATTCTCCCCGGAGATCCGCCGCTACCTCGAATCCCTCGAACTGGTCATCGACGAATCCTCCGACATCAACGTGGGCGATCGCCTCAACGAGATCGCGGAGCGCCGCGGCGCCGAACTCCTGATCGTCGGGCTCCGCCGCAAGTCCCTGACCGGAAAGCTCAACCTCGGGCAGGCTGTGCGCAAACTCATCCTCGGCGCCCCGTGCCCCGTGCTCGTCGTGAAGCCGGACGAGGTCAGCGCCGCCTGATCGCCGCCTGCTGGCCCCGCGCCGCCGGCCCGACGAGAACGAATCTTCTGAGGCGAGGGTCACGCCGTTCTGGACACGGGAATGATTGAGGACTATGTCCCGTTATAATGGACGCTGGACGCAACAGTCCGAGCAGCCCTTCGGTGAGCCGATGCTCGACCGAAGGCCCCAGACCAGCGCCGCCCGCCCGCACAGCGCCGGCCCCTCCGCCGCAGTCGACGCGCCGCGCGGACCGGTTCGCAGCCCGAGCCGATGGCAATCCGAGCCGTAGAACGAAGGAACTCTGTGTCAGACGCCACGAAGACCCCCGATGATGTGAAGGAACTCGTCTCCACGGTCATGAAGGAGATGGGCTCGCCCGCCTCCGTCGACTACGAAGACCTCCGCGCCACAGCGCGCTCCCTCGGGGTGTCCCCGTACCGCGTCGCCTTCCTCTCCAGGAAGCTCGAAGAGCTCGAAGGCGTCGAGATCACCGGCCGCCCCGCCTCCCGCGGCAAGAAGAAGGCCGCCGCTGCCGGCGAATCCGCAGAGGAGAAGGCCGAGCAGAAGGCGAGCACGCCGAAGAAGTCCGCCGCCGCGTCGTCCACGCCGAAGAAGAAGTCCGAGGACGTCGACGAGGACGTGGCCGAGCCGGAGGACCTCGAGGACGAGGAGCTCGACGAGGACGCTGACGCCGTCGAGGACGCCGAGGACGCCGATGACTCGGATGACGACACCCCGCCGGAGCAGAAGGATGACGACGTCGTCGGCGCCGCCAAGATCAAGGGCACCAAGAAGTCCGATGACGACGAGGACGACGGCTCCAAGGGCTTCGCCATCCGCAACACCGAGGACGACTCCCCGGCGCAGCAGGTCGTGACCGCCGGCGCCACCGCCGACCCGATCAAGGACTACCTCAAGCAGATCGGCAAGGTGGCGCTGCTGAACGCCGCTCAGGAGGTCGAGCTCGCTGAGCGCATCGAAGCGGGCCTGTACGCCGAGCACAAGCTGAAGCAGAACGAGTCCGGCCGCCGCTCCAAGGCGGGCCGCGAACTCGCCCTCATCGTGGAGGACGGCCGCGCCGCGAAGGACCACCTCCTCGAGGCGAACCTCCGCCTCGTGGTGTCCCTCGCCAAGCGCTACACCGGCCGCGGCATGCTGTTCCTGGACCTCATCCAGGAGGGCAACCTCGGCCTGATCCGCGCTGTTGAGAAGTTCGACTACGCCAAGGGCTACAAGTTCTCCACCTACGCCACGTGGTGGATCCGTCAGGCCATCACCCGCGCCATGGCCGACCAGGCCCGTACCATCCGCATCCCCGTGCACATGGTGGAGGTCATCAACAAGCTCGCCCGCGTGCAGCGCCAGATGCTGCAGGACCTCGGCCGCGAACCGCTGCCCGAGGAGCTCGCCAAGGAGCTCGACATGACCCCGGAGCGCGTGGTCGAGGTGCAGAAGTACGGCCGTGAGCCGATCTCCCTGCACACCCCGCTCGGCGAGGACGGCGACAGCGAGTTCGGTGACCTCATCGAGGACTCCGAAGCCGTGGTCCCGGCCGATGCCGTGTCCTTCACGCTCCTGCAGGAGCAGCTCCACTCGGTGCTGGACACGCTGTCCGAGCGCGAAGCCGGTGTGGTGGCGATGCGCTTCGGCCTCGAAGACGGGCAGCCGAAGACCCTGGATGAGATCGGCAAGGTGTACGGGGTGACCCGTGAGCGCATCCGCCAGATCGAGTCGAAGACCATGTCGAAGCTGCGCCACCCTTCCCGTTCGCAGGTGCTGCGCGACTACCTCGACTGATCCATGGAACCCGCTGTGCGGGTCGTTGACCAGCGGCACCTGGAGTCGCACCGGCGGCTCCGCCGCGAGATGCTGGTCGACGCCCCCGACGAGTTCTGGGAGACCCTCGCCGAAGCCGACGCCCTCACCGACGCCGACTGGCGACGCGACATCGAACTGCGCACCTTCCTCCAAGCGCTCGATGAGACCGGCGCTGTCGTGGGGCAGGTCGGCGTGCTCGATGAGCCGTACACCGACGAGCACGACCTCCCTGCGGACGCGGTCAACATCGTCGGCATGTACGTGAGTCCCTCGGCGCGCGGCAGCGGCGTCAGCACCCGACTGATGCAGGCGGCGGCCGACCTCGCGCGCGACCGGGGACGGCCCGTGCTGATGCTCGACGTCTCCAGCGGCGCCGCTCGGGCGATCCGCTTCTACGAGCGGATGGGCTTCCAGCAGACCGGCGTCACCGAACCCCACCCGCGGCGCGACGACCTCGTCTGGGTGCAGTACCGCCTGGACCCCTCCGCACTCAGCGGCTGACAGCACGCGTCAGCGCGCACAGACAACGGCCCCTTCCGCTGCACGGAAGGGGCCGTTGTCACATCAGTGGCGCCGCCGACGGGGCAGCGCAACCGCTCAGTCCTCGATCGAGGGCGGTGCCGGGTCCAGGCGCTCGGTCTCGTCGATGACCTGGCTGCTGATCGGAGTCAGCGCCTCCGCATTGGCGCGGGAGTGGTGAGCGCAGAAGGTCAGCTCACCGCCGGCCTGCAGAACATACTTCACGAACGCCTGCGCACCGCAGCGGTCACAGCGGTCGGCCGCGCTCAGGACAGGTGCTTCAAGAGTCTGGTTCATACGGCCATTAGAACAAATGACCGGCCCCCGTGCACCGAAACAGTGGGGAGGTTCGCTCTGCGCGCAAACACCCCGGGTCGGACCCCGACACGAGGGCGGCATCCGTCGGCCCGCATCACATCCGCCGTGGCGCGCCCAGCCTCCAGCGGCGAACATCCCTAGAATCGAGACCATGGCCGCCACGAAGAACACGTCCGCATCCCGCTCCCGCGCCTCCTCCTATGACGCGCGGAACCTGCAGGTCCTCGAAGGACTCGAGGCAGTCCGGAAGCGACCCGGCATGTACATCGGGTCCACGGACTCCCGCGGCCTCACCCACTGCCTGTGGGAGATCCTCGACAACTCCGTGGACGAAGCGCTCGGCGGTCACGGCGACACCATCCGCGTGATCCTGCACGCCGACGGCTCCATCGAAGTGCGCGACACCGCCCGCGGCGTCCCCATCGACAAGGAGCCCCGCACCGGCCTCACCGGCGTCGAAGTGGTCTACACCAAGCTCCACGCCGGCGGAAAGTTCGGCGGCGGCTCCTACGCAGCCTCCGGCGGTCTGCACGGCGTCGGCGCCTCGGTCGTCAACGCCCTCTCCTCCCGCATGGAGGTCCAGGTGGACCGCGGCGGAAGGACCTACGCCATGAGCTTCTCCCGCGGCGTCCCCGGCACCTTCGCCGATGGGCACCCGTCGGACCCCGACCCGGCCGCCGAGTTCACCCCCGCGAAGGGCCCCGGTGTCCTCGATGAGATCGGGACGGTGAAGCGCGGCGTCACCGGCACCCGCGTCCGCTACTGGGCGGACCCGCAGATCTTCATCAAGGGCGCCCACGTGACGCTGGACGAGATCCAGCGCCGCGCCCGCCAGACCGCATTCCTCGTGCCCGGCCTCACCCTCACCGTGGCCGACCAGCGGCCCGAGCGCGCCCCCGAACAGCCCGAATCCACCACCTACCAGTACGACGGCGGGATCAGCGAGTTCGTCGACTACCTCGCGCAGGACGAGAAGATCACCGACATCATCCGCCTGTCCGGCTCCGGTGAGTACACCGAGACCGTCCCCGTCCTCGACTCCAAGGGCCAGATGGTGTCCAAGGACGTCAAGCGCGAATGCGCGGTCGACATCGCCCTGCGGTGGGGAACCGACTTCGACACCACTGTCCGCTCCTTCGTCAACATCGTCTCCACCCCCAAGGGCGGCACCCACATCCAGGGCTTCGAACTCGCCCTCACCCGCACCATCCGCTCCGCGGTCGAGGCGCAGGCACGCCGGGTGAAGTTCAACGCGAAGAAGGAGAAGATCGAGAAGGACGACGTCCTCGCCGGCATCACCGCCGTGGTCACCGTCCGTCTCGAAGAGCCCCAGTTCGAAGGCCAGACCAAGGAGATCCTCGGCACCCCCGCTGTGCGGCAGATCGTCGCGAAGGTCGTGGACCAGGAGCTCGGCGCCTTCCTCACCAGCACCAAGCGGGAGGAGAAGCAACAGGCCGCCCTCGTGGTGGACAAAGTGGTCTCCGAGATGCGCGCCCGCGTGGCGGCTCGCATGCACAAGGAGGTCTCGCGCCGCAAGAACGCTCTGGAGTCCTCCACGATGCCGACCAAGCTCGCCGACTGCCGCTCCACCGACATCGAACGCTCCGAACTGTTCATCGTGGAGGGCGACTCCGCGCTCGGCACCGCGAAGAACGCCCGCGACTCCGAGTTCCAGGCCCTGCTGCCGATCCGCGGCAAGATCCTCAACGTGCAGAAGGCATCCATCACGGACATGCTGAAGAACGCCGAATGCGCCGCCATCATCCAGGTGATCGGCGCCGGCTCCGGCCGCACCTTCGATCTGGAGACCGCCCGCTACGGCAAGATCATCATGATGAGCGACGCCGACGTCGACGGCGCCCACATCCGAACCCTCCTGCTCACCCTGTTCCACCGCTACATGCGGCCCATGCTGGAAGCCGGCCGCATCTACGCCGCGGTGCCGCCGCTGCACCGGGTGGAGATCATCCACGGCGGAAAGAAGAAGAACGAACTGGTCTACACCTATTCCGAAGCGGAGCTCACGACCCTGCTGAAGAAGCTGGAACGCTCCAAGAAGCGGTACAAGGAGCCGATCCAGCGGTACAAGGGCCTCGGTGAGATGGACGCCGACCAGCTCGCGGACACCACCATGGATCCCTCCCAGCGCCTGCTGCGCCGCGTCACCATCTCCGATGCCGAAGCCGCCGACCGCATGTTCGAACTGCTGATGGGCTCCGAAGTGGCGCCCCGCAAGCAGTTCATCGTGGAGGGCGCCGACGACCTCTCGATGGAGAGGATCGACGCATGAGCCTCGCGATCCGAGTCATCCCGTGCCTGGACGTCGACGCCGGCCGCGTGGTCAAGGGCGTGAACTTCCAGAACCTCCGCGACGCCGGCGACCCCGTTGAGCTCGCCGCCGAATACGCCGCGCAGGGCGCCGACGAGCTCACCTTCCTCGACATCACCGCCACCAGCAGCGGCCGCGGCACCATGATGGAGACGGTGCGCCGCACCGCGGAGACGGTCTTCGTGCCGCTGACCGTCGGCGGCGGGGTCCGCTCCGTGGAGGACGTGGACCGCCTGCTGCGCGCCGGGGCGGACAAGGTCGGCGTCAACTCCGCCGGCATCACCCGACCCGACCTCATCAGTGAGATCACGGACCGCTTCGGATCCCAGGTGCTCGTGATGTCGATCGACGCCCGCCGCGTCACCGACGACACCCCCGACGGTCCCGCGCGCACCGGCTCCGGCTTCGAAGTCACCACCCACGGCGGCCGCCGCAGCACCGGCATCGATGCGATCGAATGGATCCACGAGGTCACCGAGCGGGGTGCGGGGGAGATCCTGCTGAACTCCATGGACGCCGACGGCACCCAGCACGGCTTCGATCTGGAGCTGATCCGCCTCGCGCGCAGCGCCACCACAGTCCCGGTCATCGCGTCCGGCGGTGCCGGCAGTGCCGAGCACTTCCCGCCCGCGGTGGAGGCGGGGGCCGATGCTGTCCTCGCCGCATCCGTCTTCCACTTCCGCCAGGTGGAGATCGCCGGTGTGAAGAGCGCGCTGGCTGCGGCCGGCCACGAGGTGCGATGAGCAGGCGCAACCGCCGACGCAGCTGCGTCTCCGTGGTCCTCGCAGGTCTGCTGGTGCTGGCCGTCGCCGTCACCGGCTGGTTCGTGTACGACAACACGGTCAGCCTGTCCACCACCCGCTTCGAGGTCACGTCAGCATCGAAGGACAGCCCCGTCCCTGCCGCCTTCGACGGGTTCACCATCGCGCAGGTGTCCGATCTGCACGCCTTCGAGCACGGCTCCGGCAACCGGAAGCTCATCGCCGAGGTGCAGAACGCCGATCCGGACATCATCGCGATCACCGGAGACCAGATCAGTGCCGACTCCACACCCGGCGAGGTGGAGCTCGCGGTGCAGACAGCGAAGGACCTCGCCGACGTGGCGCCCACCTATTTCATCACCGGCAACCACGAAGCCGGATATCCCCAGGTGGATGAGGTCCTGCAGCGCCTGGAGGACGCCGGCGTCGTTGTTCTGCGCAATGACGTGCAGCGGATCGAACGGGACGGTGAGGCGATCGAGATCGCCGGCATCGACGACCCCAACATGGACTGGGGCACAGTCGCACAGCACCAGGACCACACGGTGGTGACGCGCAGCAACCTCGCGAAGCTGCGGACGTCCCCGGAGACGTTCACCGTGCTGCTGGCGCACCGTCCCGATGACTTCCCGGAGTACACGGCATCCACGGTCAGCGCGGAACTGGTGCTGTCCGGGCATCTGCACGGCGGTCTCATCCGTGTGCCCACGGCGCCGAAGCGCGATGACCAGACCGGTCTCGTCGGTCCCGGAGGGGAGGTGCTGCCGCCCTACACGGCGGGTATGCACACCTCCGGGGACACCGCGATGATCATCTCGCGCGGACTCGGCAACTCGGTGGCGCCGCTGCGACTGAACAACCCGTTCGAACTCGTCGTCGTCACACTGCGCGCCTCCTGAGAGTCCCCGCTCAGAGCGCAGTGCCCGGGCCCACCGCAGCGATCGGGATCGCGGTGGGGGAGCCGGAGCCGTCGCGCCGCGCGATCGGGGACGGCAGGTCGATCGGCGCACCGGCGTCACTGGACGCCATCGCCGGGGCGTTCACCACCCATCCCTTCAGCAGGACGTCCTCACCGCGCAGGAACCGGTGGCAGCGCATTCCCGCGGTGGCGCGGCCGCGCGCGGGGAAGTCAGCGGCGTCGGACACCTTCAGCGACCCGGTCTGGACGTCTGCGAGCGCACCGGAGGAGCCGGAGATCGTCACCACGGCGGCGTCCTTCGTGATGGTGAACGCACTGAACCCGATGACCTCCGCCCCGTCGGCCAGCCGGATGCCGGCGACCCCGCCGCCGGCGCGGCCCTGCGGCCGCACCCCCGAGGCGGGGAAGTGCAGCAGCTGGGCGTCGGAGGTGATGAACGCGAGGTGGACGTCCTGATCGTCCTCCATGTCCACAGCTGCGACGACCTCGTCGCCGTCCTTGAGGGAGATGATGTCGAACCCGTCGGACTTCGGGAACGCGGGGGAGACCCGCTTGACCACGCCGCCGCGGGTGCCGAGGGCGATTCCGCCGCGCTGCGTGTCGTCCTCGTCCACGCGCACCAGGCCCACCACGCGTTCGCCCTTCTCCAGGGAGACCAGGTCGGTCAGGCGGGTGCCGCCGGCCATCGAGGTGGAGCCGGCCGACGGGGCCAGCGCGTGCAGCTCCACCACGTTGACGTGCAGCAGGCGGCCCGTGGAGGTGACGGCGCCGATGAGGGCGCGGGTGGTGGTGCGCACCCGCGCGACCACCACGTCATGCTGGGAGCGGGTGGCGCCGGCGGGTGTGGCGGCCGGGTCGTCGGTGTCGGTCGCGGGGATGCGGGCGATCAGGCCGGTTCCGGACAGGACCACCTGGCAGGGTTCGTCCTTCACCTCGAGGTCGAGGGACTTCGGATCCACCTGCGCGGCCTCCGAATCCAGCAGGATGGTGCGGCGCGCCGTCCCGTGCTCCTTCGCCACCTCAGCGAGCTCGCTGGACACCAGCTGGCGCAGCAGAGCATCGGAGCCGAGGATCTCCTTGAGGCGTTCGATCTCCCGCAGAAGCTCGTCCCGTTCGGACTCCAGCTCGATGCGGGAGAACTTCGTCAGGCGGCGCAGCCGCAGCTCCAGGATGTACTCCGCCTGGATCTCCGACAGGTCGAAGATCTGCATCAGGCGGGTGCGGGCCTCCTCGGAGGTGTCGGAGGAGCGGATGATCTGGATGACCTCGTCGATGTCGAGGATCGCGATCAGCAGGCCCTCCACCAGGTGGAGGCGGTCGCTGTGACGACCGAGGCGGAATTCGGTGCGCCGGCGCACCACGTCCAGACGGTGCGCGATGAACACCTCGAGCAGCTGCTGCAGGCCGAGGGTGCGCGGCTGGCCCTCCACAAGGGCCACGTTGTTGATGCCGAAGGACTCCTCCAGCGGCGTGTGCTTGTACAGCTGGGCGAGGACCGCCTCCGGGTTGTAACCGGACTTCAGCGCCAGCACCAGGCGCATGCCGTTCCTGCGGTCCGAGTAGTCCTGGTAGTCGGTGATGCCCTGCACGCGCTTGCGCTGCACCGCATCCCGCAGCTTCTCCGCGAGCCGCTCCGGGCCCACCTGGTACGGCAGTTCGGTCACCACGATCGCCTTGCGGCGACTGGTGATGTTCTCCACCGTGGTGGTGGCGCGCATGCGGAAGGAGCCTCGCCCGGTGCGGTACGCGTCCCGGATGCCGTCCAGGCCCACGATCTTCGCCCCCGTCGGCAGGTCGGGGCCGGGCACGAACCGCATCAGGTCCTCAAGGGTCGCATCCGGGTGCTCCAGCAGGTGGCGGGCCGCGGCGATGACCTCCACGAGGTTGTGCGGCGCCATGTTCGTCGCCATGCCGACTGCGATGCCGGCGGCGCCGTTGACCAGCAGGTTCGGGAACTGCGCGGGCAGCACCTCCGGCTGGGTGAGCTGGTTGTCGTAGTTGGGGACGGTGTCCACCACGTCCTCATGCAGGGACGAGGTCATCAGGAGGGCGGCGGGGGCGAGGCGCGCCTCCGTGTAGCGGGCGGCGGCCGGGCCGTTGTCGAGGGAGCCGAAGTTGCCGTGGCCGTCCACCAGCGGCAGGCGCATGGAGAAGTCCTGCGCCATGCGGACGAGGGCGTCGTAGATGGCGGAGTCGCCGTGCGGGTGGAGCTTGCCCATCACCTCGCCGACGACGCGCTGGCTCTTCACGTGCCCGCGGTCCGGCCGCAGCCCCATCTCATCCATCATGTAGAGGATGCGGCGCTGCACCGGCTTCAGACCGTCGCGCGCATCGGGCAGGGCGCGCGAGTAGATCACCGAGTACGCGTACTCGAGGAACGACGTCTCCATTTCACTGGTGACATCGATGTCCTGGATGTTCTCCTTGATCGGAGGCGGCGTCTGATCAGAGCGTGTGCGGGCCATGGCCACCATTCAAGCAAACGCCGGGCCCGAATCACGGGAGCGCAGGCCCGGGCGGCGTAGGATCACATCATGGCCCTTGGACGTCTTCGCGGCTCAGCGCGCCGCCGACAGCCCGCCTATCCCGCTCACTGGGAGGCGGACATCCCCCTGCGCGACGGGTCCGCCGCCCATCTGCGCCCCATCACCCCGGGCGACGCGGATGCCCTGCAGACGTTCCACCGCGGCCAGTCCGAACGCTCGAGGTACTTCCGCTTCTTCGCTGCGAAGCCGGAGCTCAGTCCCTCCGATCTGGAGACGTTCACCCAAGTGGACAACGTCAACCGGGTGGCCTT
Organism: Helcobacillus sp. ACRRO; assembly: GCF_022347125.1. Taxonomy (NCBI): domain Bacteria; kingdom Bacillati; phylum Actinomycetota; class Actinomycetes; order Micrococcales; family Dermabacteraceae; genus Helcobacillus; species Helcobacillus sp. ACRRO. Next base: position 69,407 of record NZ_JAKRNG010000004.1, on the reverse strand, counting down.
CATCGTGGAGATCTCCGGGGCCCTGGTCGCGGTGGCCCGCTACGACCGGGTGGGGCCGACGGAGGCCGAAGTGGCGTTCAACGTGGCCGACTCCCTGCAGGGTCGGGGCCTCGGCTCCATCCTGCTAGAGCATCTGGCAGCGGCGGCGCTGGAGAACGGCATCACCACGTTCGTGGCGGAGGTGCTGCCGCAGAACAAGCAGATGCTGTCCGTCTTCGCCGATGCCGGCTTCGATGTCCGCCGCACCTATGACGACGGTGTCTTCCAGGTCGACTTCGCGATCACCCCCACCGCGCGCAGCGTCGAAGTGATCGCCGAACGGGAGCGACGCGCCGAGGCCCGTACCACGGAACGGCTGCTGCACCCCGCGTCCATCATGGTGGTGGGTGCGAGCCGTGAGCGGGACCGCATCGGTGCCCGCGTGATCCGCGCGATCCTCGACTCCGGCTTCGACGGTCCCGTCCACCCGGTGAACCCGGAGGCGTGGGAGATCGCCGGTCTGCGCGCCTACGCGCGGGTGCGGGACGTGCCCGGGCCCGTGGACCTCGCGGTGCTGGCGATCAGCCCCGAGAAGTGCATCCGCATCGTGCCGGACCTCGCCGCCGCAGGCGTGCAGGGCATCGTGGTGCTGTCCGGTGGCTTCGCCGACGCGGCGGAGCGCGGCCGCGAGCTGCAGCGGGAGCTGGTCGCCACGGTGCGCGCGCACGGGTTGCGCCTGCTCGGGCCCGCCACCCTCGGCTTCTTCCGCAACGGCGGAGAGAATCCCCTGAACGTGTCCCTGATCCCGCGCACCGGCCAGGCGGGTGCGGTGGCGCTCGCCGCCCAGTCCAGCGCCCTGTCCGCGATGGTGCTCGCCGCCGCGGACGAGCGGGGTGTGCGGCTGCACGAGTTCGTCTCAGCCGGCAACCGCGCCGACCTCTCCCTCAACGACACCCTCCAGCACTGGGAGGACGACGCCAGCGTCGACCTGATCGCAGTGGCGCTGGAATCCGTCGGCAACCCCCGCAAGTTCACCCGCATCGCCTCCCGCATCGCGCAGGTGAAGCCGCTGCTGGTGCTGCGCCCGCCCGGTGTGGACGACCAGGCCCCGCCCGGGCACCAGGTGCGCCCCTCCGCTCTGCCGCGCGCGGCGCTCGACCAGCTGCTGGAGGCCGCCGGCGTCATCCAGGCGAAGACCGTGGACCACCTCATGGACATGGTGGACGTGTTCGCCCGCGAAGGCACCGTGAACGGCACCCGCATCGGCCTGCTGTCCAACTCGCCGGGCCTCGGCGCGGCCCTGCGCGGCGCCGCCGAAGACCTGGGCCTCAGCATTGCGCACGAGAACCTGCGCGTCCCCGTCGGTGCGGACCGGCGCCTCATCCCGCGCGCCTTCACCTCGATGGCGGGGCCGGGTCACGCGGACATCATCGTGGTCGGCATCCTCGACCCCATGGTGGGGGACCTGCTGGAGGTGGCGCGGGAGATCGAAGTGCTCGCCCGCAACAGCGCCGTCCAGGTCGTCATGGTGGTGGTGGCGCCCGAGGAGCGGATGCGGCCCCTGCGGGAAGCGGCCGCTGAGTCCGCGTCGATGCCGCCGGTGTTCTCCATCCCCTCACGCGCCATGGGCGCCGTCTGGGGACTGGTGCGGTTCGCCCAGCGGCGAATCACCGTGCTGGACGGGGTCGACCGGGTGGACGGCACCGATGCGGCTGCTGCCCGCGCCGTCATCACCCGGCACCTCGGTGACGAGCCCGTCCGCCTCGATGCGGAGGACACCGCGGAGCTGCTCGGCGCTTACGGCATCCACGTGCTCCCGTCCGTGCATGCCACCGGCCCCGAGGAGGCGCGTGCCGCCGCGGACGAGATCGGCTACCCCGTCGCCCTGAAGCTCGCCGACGGGCCCCTGCGCCACCGCACCGACCTGGGCGGAGTCCGCCTCGACATCACCTCGCCGCAGCACCTCGATGCGGTGCTCGCCGACATGCGCCGAACCCTGCCCGCCGCCGCGGACTCCTTCATTGTGCAGTCGATGGCGCCCCCGGGCGTCTCCACCGTCCTGACGATGCGGGAGGACCCCTCACTGGGGCCGGTGCTGGCGTTCTCCATCGCGGGCGATGCCACCTCCAGGCTCGGCGACATCGCCTATGGCATCCCGCCGCTGACCCCCGAATCGGCGCTCGCCCTGATCCGTCGGCCCGCCGCCGCCGGCAAACTGTTCGAAACGATCGGCGGCCACCGGCCCGACACCCCCGCCCTGCAGGACCTGCTGGTGCGTGCCGCCGCTCTCATCCACCAGCACCCCTCGCTCGCGCAGGTGGAGCTGAACCCCGTCATGGTGGGCGCCGACGGCGTCAGCGTCATCGACGCCGCCGTCACCGTGCAGCGCACACCGAACCGACTGGACTCCCTGCGCCGCACCCTGCTGCCGAGCTCCTGAACCGGCTCTGCGGCCCCGGTGCAGCACGGCCTACACTGGAGGGCATGACTCTGCCTGCATCCCTGATCGACCAGATCGAGCGCGCCGGGTACTTCCCGCAGACCGCCCTCGCCGCCCTCGAACGCGCCGCCAGCAGGCACGAGGTCACCTCCTTCTTCGTGCACCCCGCCACCACGTTCGACGGCCCGCAGGTGCGCCGTCACCTCACGGTGCTGCTGCTGACGCCGCGTCACTTCATCGTGCTGCACCTCGATGACGAGTCCGAGGACACGCTCAACCCGAACCAGGTGATCGTCGGCACCGAACGGATCCGCCACGAACGCATCCACAACATGGGGCTCGCGCAGGCGTACAACACCAGCGGCGACGGCGTCGTCAGCGACTCGCAGGCGGAGATCACCATCGGCATCTCCTGGGGCGCGACCCGCCGCGTCGACCTGGAGCGCGCCTGGTGCGACGACCCGAACTGCGACGCCGACCACGGCTACACCGGCACGATCGGCCCCTCCGACCTCGCGCTGCGGGTGTCCGCGATCGTCGACGGCCCCGACGCGATCGACCGTGCCCTCGAATTCTTCGACGACCTCAACCTCGTCACCGCATGACCCGCCCGGACGGGCTGATCACCCCCGCCGGGTGGGGGAGAGACGGGGCCCTGCCGCCCGCTGCCGCTGCGATCCACGACGCCGTCACCGGTGACGACGGCGCCCGGACGGGCCTGGACCTCGTCATCCTCGTGGACGGCCTCGGCGCACAGCTGCTGGAGCAGCACCGAGCGCACACCCCGACCCTGCGCCGCCTCGCCCCGCACACCGACACGGTGCTGACCACCGCGCCCTCCACCACAGCCGCCGTGCTCGCCAGCATGCTGACGGGTCTCAGTCCTCTGCAGCACGGAGTGCTCGGCTACACCGTGTTCGCGGGAGCGCCCGGCACCGACGGCGGTGACCGGGCGATCTCGCAGCTGACGGGCGCGCCCGGAATCCTGCCCGAGCGATGGATGCCGCTGAAGAACCTCGGGCAGGCCGCGAAGCGGAGTGGCCGGTACGCCGGACAGGTGGGGCCGGCGCGGTACCGACGCAGCTTCCTCACCGAGGTGATGCAGCGCGGCTGGGAGTTCATCGAACTGAAGGGCTCCGGCCAGCGGCTCGCCGCCGTGAAGCGGGCACTGCGCCGCGCCCACGGCAACGGCGTGGTGTACGTGCACCTGGCCGAGGTCGACAAGGCCGGCCACAACGACGGCCCGGGATCACCGCGCTGGTTGCAGGCCCTGGAAGACGCCGACCAGGCCATCGGTGCGTTGCTGCGCGCCGCGGGCGATGACGTCCGCGTGACGATCACCGCCGACCACGGCATGGTGCCCGCGAACCGATCCCAGGTGCTGGACCTCGCCGAGATCGACGGCGTCGGCCCGGCGGTGCGGGCTGTGGCGGGGGAGCCCCGAGCCCTGACACTGCGCCTGCACGGCGATCAGGATCCCGACGTGGTCGCAGCACGGCTCCAGGACCGAGTGGCCGAGCGCGGCTGGGTGATGACCCGCGAGGAGCTGCTCACCTGTGGTCTGCTCGGGCCGGCGAGCACGGCAGCGCCGCACGCACTGGAACGGCTCGGCGACCTGCAGGTCTGGGCGAACGGGGCGACGCTGCTGACGCACAGCGGATTCGTCAGCAGCGCGGTCCTCGATCAGCGCGGAGTGCACGGGTCGCTCAGCTCTGCGGAGCTGGAGATCCCACTGATCCGACTGGGCTGACGGGGCCCAGCGGGCCGGTCGGGTGAGGCTCAGCGGTCCTTCGTGCCGAACACGATGTCATCCCAGCTCGGGATGGATGAGCGGCCGCGACGCCTCTTCTCCGGCTTCTTCTTCGGCTTCTCGAACCCAGGCAGCGGTTCGAGATCCTCCGTGCTCAGACCTTCGTCCTCGGACTCCTGGGGGTCCTCATCGGCGCCGGCGCTGCCGCTGTCATCGCTGCTGTGATCGTCACCGTCGTACTCGTCGCTGCTGCTGTGGCCGGAGCCCGAGTCGCCGTCCGGATCCTCCTGTGAGTCGGCATCCGCATGCTCGGAGCGGGCGGATTCCGCAGCGTACTCCGCGGCGGCGTCGTCATCAGCGGTGTGCGCCGGATGCACCGGGGTGGGCACGTCCGCGGAAGTGGCCGCGTCGCGCTGCGCGCGGGCGCGGTCGATATCGGAGTCCAGGTCATCGGGTGCGGTGATCGCGGACATGTCATCGGTCGGCATGGTGCCGAGGTCCTCACCGGTGTCACGGCTCGGCAGATCATCCGACTCCGTCAGCGACACCCACGGAGAGGACGCGGACGCGGAGCTCTCGGAGCCTCCCCCGGCCCCCGGGGTCGGAGCATCGGACTGAGCCTGCGGGACCGGGCGGACTCCGCGCTGCGCGTTGATGCGGTCCAGTTCCTCATCGGTGATGGGGCGGGGGCCCTGCTGACCCTGCGGGCGCGCCTGGCCGGCGGCGCCCTGCTGGGCCGACGGATGCTGACCGCGCACCGGGGCCGGGACGTCGGCCGCACCGCCGCGGCCGAGTCCGCGGTCTGCGGCCTCCACATCGAACACCTGGTTGCGGACAGCGCGCAGGCGCGTGCGCGGCTGGTCCTCGGCGATCGCCTCCTCCGAATCGGACAGCCAGCGCGCCTCGTCGTCCTCCGCATGCGCGATGCGGTTGGGAACATCGAGCTGCCACTGCGCGGTGCGCGCACGGGAGCCCGCGGAGAACTGCATCAGCAGGGTCCAGGTGCCGTCCGGGCGGCGCCACGCATCCCAGTTCGGCTCCTGCTCCACGCGCCGGGCATGCAGACGAGAGGTGACGACCTCGCCGAGCTTGTCGGAGGAGCCGCGGCCCAGGTGGAACTGCTGCGCCTGGCGGGCCATGTAGGAGCGTTCGGCGAGCACGGGGCCCTCGAACCGGCGGATGTCCTCGGCGGCCAGGCCCGACATCTCCGAGATCTCCTCCACGGTGTGACCGGAGCGGAGCATCGCCTGGATGTCCTTGGGCCGGACCGAGGACGCTTCGGTGGCCTGGATCAGGCCAAGGGCGGGGCGGTCGCGGCGCACAGCGGCGCGCAGCGCTTCATCGATGGTGAGCAGGTACGAAGCCCCGTCGGAATCGTTGAGGACGAGGTGCTCCCCGTCATCGTGGAGTCCGTGAAGAGTGAGCTCGCGCATCTGCTGTCCTTCCGTTGGCCGTGTGCCCCACGATCATACGGGTCGGCCCGCCCATCCTGTGCGGACAACACTCAGCCGCTTCGCCGCGACCGGGGTCGAAGGGCCCGCACGGAGGGCCGCGCCACACCCGAGAAGCCGCCGATCCGAACCATTTGCGCAGACCCTCCCCGGGTGCAATAATCCTTCGCGTTTACCCCAGATTCGCGTGAGCACCCGGTGGTCCCGCGCGAAGTTCAGCAGAGACCGTCGATGGGATCCACTCATGGCAACTGACTACGACGCCCCGTTCAAGAAGGATGAGGACTCCTCGGAGGACTCGATCGAGGAGCTCAAGGGCCGCCGAAACGACAACTCCTCCCCGGAGGTGGATGAGGACGAGGCCGAAGCGGCCGAGGGCTTCGAGCTTCCCGGTGCCGACCTCTCCAACGAGGAGCTCAGCGTCCTCGTGCTGCCCCGCCAGGCCGACGAGTTCACCTGCGGCTCCTGCTTCCTGGTGAAGCACCGCAGTCAGATCGACCACCTCGAGGGCAAGATGATCATCTGCAAGGAGTGCGCCGCCGCCTGAGCGCGCACCCTGCCCCTCCGGCGCACGGCACCGGATCAGACGACGGGCGGCCACCTACTTCGAGCATGTGCTCGGCGGTGGCCGCCCGTCGTCGTTCCCGGGGTGCCGCGCTCTCAGGCGCCCTGCCGCTGAGCGGCCAGGATTGCAGTGCGGCACTCCTCCGGACTGCGCAGCGAGAGGACCCATGCGGGGGCCGGGTCCTCCTCATCGAGGATCGGCACCTGCAGGCCGGTGCGGATCCAGCCGCGGGTGCAGCGGTAGGCGTCGGGCCGGATCTCCGGTCCCATCACGCGGCGCATCCGCTCGGCGTCGAGGACCTCCGGCTCACCCAGCAGGTCCGTGCTGATGTGCGCCGGGCCCGCGTGCAGAGCCTCCCGCGTCACCCGCACCACGGGGGAGGTGAGGATGAGGATCGCCGGCACACCGATCAGGCCGGCGATGCCGACGGCCAGACCCGCTGCAGTGGACAGCACGGTGAGGATCATCCCCAGCAGGGCACCGAACACAGCGCCCGCGATGAGTGGGACGGGGCCGGGGGAGAGGCGTTCGCGGAAGAGGTCATCGTTCATTCCTCCATCATCACCCACCACCGGGCCTGCACTGAAGTCGGAACGGAGAGGGGAGATCCAGGCGATAGGCTGGGCACATGTGTCCACCCGATGACCGAGCCAGTCTGCAGATCGCCGCGAGCGATCCCGCGCTCATGCCCAGCCGCGCCCACGCCGACGACGCGGGCCTCGACCTGCGCGCCGCTGACGCGGTCCGCCTGGAGCCCGGCGACCGCGCCCTCGTGGACACGGGCCTGAGGATCGCCCTGCCCACCGGCACGGTCGGCCTGGTGTGCCCCCGCAGCGGGATGGCGGCGAAGCACGGCATCACCGTGCTGAACGGCCCCGGCATCATCGACGCCGGCTACCGCGGCCCCCTCAAGGTCGCCCTGGTCAACACCGATCCGCGCGAGGCGTTCGAGATCCAGCGCGGCGACCGCATCGCCCAGCTGCTGGTCACCCCCATCATCATCCCGGAGATCCAGCGGGTGGACGCGCTCGGCGAGTCCGCCGGCCGCGGCGTCGGCGGCTTCGGATCATCCGGCGGCTTCGGCGCGCAAGGAAGCGAGGACACCAAGTGAAGCGACTCTTCTCCCGCAGGAAGAAGGACGAGACCGCTGCTGAGGCCAGTGACGCCTTCGTGCAGCCCGCGCAGGCCGACGGGGCCCCCGACCCCGCTGCGGCCGCTGAGGAGACGGCGACCGACGCGCCCGCGACCGAGCCGATGCCGGCGGGTCCGTTCGACATCGCCGACGCCCCCGAGGGCCAGGCCCGCATCGACTTCGGCGGCCTGCAGGTCCTGCCGATCGACGGCCTGCAGATCTCCGTGGACGCCGAACGCGAGACCCGTCGCCTCACCGGCCTCAACCTCGTCTACCGAGACACTCTGATCCAGCTGCAGGCATTCGCTGCGCCCCGCCGCGGTGGCCTCTGGGAGGACGTCCGCGGTCGTCTGCGCGCCTCGCTGACCGCCCAGGACGCCACCACGGAGACCCGTCAGGGCGAGTTCGGCACCGAACTGCACGCCCGCATCCCCGTGTCGTCGGAGAACTCCCAGGCCCGCACCTACCGCCCCATGCGGTTCATCGGCGTGGACGGCCCGCGGTGGATGCTGCGCGCCGTCGTCTCCGGTCAGGCGCTGCGCGATGATGAGATCCGCGAAGACGTCGAACGGATCATCCGCTCCACCGTGGTGGTCCGCGGCAGCGGACCGATGGCGCCCACCGAAGTCATCGAACTGTCGATGCCCGGCGCCACCACCGACACCACGGAGCGCAATCCCTACGCGGACGTCGCCCACATCCAGCCCGGGCCGGCGATCGCGGAGACCCGCTAGTGCTCAGGTGGCTCGAGCGGCTCCTGAACCCGTCGGCCCAGCAGCCGACGGGGCCCGCGGACGCCCCCTCCCGCCACCAGCGCATCGCCTCCATCCACGGGCGCGACAAAGTCCGCCTGCGCGGCGTGATCTCCTCCCTCGTGGTGCGGCCCGCGCACGCCACCCCCGCCGTGGAGGTGGAGCTGTTCGACGGCACCGGCGTCATCACCGTCTTCTGGCTGGGCCGCGAGAAGATCACCGGCATCGCACCCGGAGTGCGCCTGGAGGTCAGCGGATTCGCCGCCGTGCGCGGCGGCCTGCCCGTGATGTACAACCCGCGCTACAGCATCCTGGGCGCGGACGATGAGGAGCTCGAAACATGACCCCCGACAACGACCGGCCCGTCAGCGAGCGCGGCAGTGAGAAGGGCATGCGCGCTGCCTTCACCCAGGACGACTTCTCCGTCTCCGACGCCATCGGCGGGCCGCGCGGCATCCTGGAGTCCGTGCTGCCCACCCTCATCTTCGTGGTGCTGTACGTCATCACGCGCGACGTCACCGTACCCGCGGTGGCCGCCGTCACGGCCGTGATCGTGCTGCTGCTGGCGCGCCTCGTGCAGCGCCAGTCCGTCTCCACTGTCCTCGGCGGCGTGGTCGCGGTCGCCGCCAGCGCCGTCCTCGCCGTCCGCTCCGGTGACGGCTCCGACTTCTTCCTCATCGGCATCATCACCAACGCCGTCAGCTGCACGGTTCTCGTGGCGTCAGTGCTCGCCGGGTGGCCCCTCGTCGGCGTCCTCGCCGGGATGATGGATCAGCGCATCGCCGACTGGCGCGAGCATCCGTCGGCCCGCTCCGTGTACCGCCGCGCCACACTGGTGCTGGCGGGCCTGTTCGCCGCGAAGGTGGCGGTGCAGGCGCCGCTGTACCTCACCGATCAGGTCGAGGCGCTCGGGGCGGCGAAGCTCGTGATGGGGCTGCCTGCGTTCGCGCTCGTGGTGTTCTTCATCTACCTGATGCACCGGGCGCTGCTGCAGCGGCTCGGCCGCGCGGAGCAGCCGCCCACCGATCAGTCGACCTGATCCTCCGGCACCACCGGCAGCGTCGCGGTGACGTGCTCCAGCGCCTCCGGCACAACGAGGGACTGCAGGTCATCCGTGGAGGCGCCGCCCTCGGAGAGGAACAGCAGCTGGTCGCGGGACTCCAGGCCGTCGCGCGGCTGCGGCGCCATCGGGCGGCCGCCGCGGATGATGCCGACCAGCACCGCGCCCGCCGGCCAGCTGATCGACGCAACCGTGCGGCCCACCAGCGGGGAGGTCTCCGGCACCGTCACCCCGACCATGTTCGTGGCGGTCTTCGCGAACGAGAAGAGGGTGACGATGCGGCCGACGCTCACCGCCTCCTCCACCATCGCCGTCATCAGGCGCGGGGTGGACACTGCGACGTCCACGCCCCACATGTCGTCGAACATCCATTCGTTGCGGGGATGGTTGACGCGGGCGACGGTCCGCGGCACCCCGAACTCCGTCTTCGACAGCAGCGACACCACGAGGTTGACCTTGTCATCGCCGGTGGCGGCGACCACCACGTCGGCGTCGGACACACCGGCCTGAGCGAGGGTGTCGAGCTCGGCGGCGTCGCCCTGCACCCACACGCCGTCGGTGAGGTCCGCCTGGGGCTCGTCCTGGTCGATGAACACGACGGTGCGGTTCTCGTCAGCGACCTCGCGGGCGATCGAGCGGCCCACGCTGCCAGCTCCCACGATCACGATCTTCACAGCTTGTCCTCTTCGTCGATGTTCTTCGTGTGGGTCAGCATCGACTCCACCGCGTGCAGGCGCTCCGTCTCGATCAGCAGGTGCAGCAGGTCCCCGTCCTGCACGCGCATCCCCGCCTGCGGCAGCATGCCCTCACCGAGCCGCGTCACGAAACCGACGCGGACCGTGAGCATCCCCTCCAGCTCCGTGATCGGGGTGCCGACCCACGAGGCGTCGAACCCGGAGGTGACCATGGTGACGGACCCGGTCACATCCTGGAACTCCAGCTGCGAGGAGCCCGGCAGGAGACGGTCCATCATCTGCCGGGTCGTCCAGCGGACCGTCGGGACGGTCGCAACGCCGAGGCGCTCATACACTTCGGCGCGGCGCGGGTCGTAGATGCGCGCCACGACGGTGCGCACGCCGTACAGCTGACGGGCAGAGCGTGCGGAGATGATGTTGGAGTTGTCGCCGCTGGAGACGGCGGCGAATCCCGCCGCTCGATCCGTGCCCGCCTCAGCGAGGACGCGGCGGTCGAAGCCGAGGCCGGTGACGGTGGTGCCCTCGAAGTCGTCGCGGAGCCGGCGGAACGCCTTCTCGTCCTTATCGATGATCGCCACGGAGTGCCCCATCGAGGACAGCTGCTGGGCCAGTGCGGCGCCCACGCGTCCGCAGCCCATGACGACGAAGTGCACGGTGGCCTCCTGAAGAGTGGGGTGCTCGGCTGTCGGCGGGGCTGTCCTCGTGGACGCCGCCGCCGACCCCGACCAGCCTAGTCGCAGATCCCGTGGCCAGCGCGCTAGAGTTTGACCCGTGCCAGGGATTTCCGGATCGCTCAAGCGCCTCGTGGTGGGGCGGCCGTTCTCCTCAGACCGGCTGTCGCGCGAGCGTCTGCCCAAAAGGCTCGCCCTGCCCACCTTCGCCGCTGACGCCCTCAGCGCCGTCGCGTACGCGCCCGACGAGATCCTGCTGACCCTCGCCGTCGGCGGCGTCACCACCTATGCGCTGAGCCCGTGGGTCGGGCTTGCGGTCGTCGCGCTGATGGCCGTGGTGATCATCACCCACCGCACGATCATCCATGAGTATCCGTCGGGCGGCGGCGACTTCGAAGTCGCCCAGAAGAACCTCGGACCCCGCGCCGGCCGCGTCGTCGGCGCTGCGCTCCTCGTGGACTATGTGCTCACCGTCGCGGTGTCCGTGGCGCAGGCGTCCACCTACGCGGCCTCCACCACCTCATTCCTGCACGGCTACGAAGTGCCGATCTCCCTGGCGGTGATCGCGGTGATCGCCGTGGTCAACCTGCGCGGCGTCCGCGACTCCAACGTGGTCCTCGCCGTCCCCGTCTACCTGTTCATGGCCGCGCTCGGCGTCCTCATGATCGCCGGCGCCTACGGGACCATCACCGGCACCCTCGGACAGGCTCCCAGCGCCGGGCTCGACCTCGTGGTCACCGACCCGGTCGAGGAGGGGCTGACCGCGCTCGGCGGCGTGTTCCTCATCCTTCGCGCCTTCACGTCCGGCTGCGCCGCCCTCACCGGCGTGGAAGCCGTGTCCAACGGCGTGCCGTCCCTGCAGCCGCCCAAGTCGCACAACGCCAGCATCGTGCTCGTCATGGTGGGCATCGCCGCCTCCGTCCTCATCATGGGCGTGATCTGGCTTGCGGGCGCCACCGGCGTGAAGTACGTGGAGAACCCGGCCGAGCAGCTCGCCCGCAGCGGTGAGCCGGTGGGGGAGGCGTACCACCAGGTGCCCGTGATCGGACAGATCGCACAGGCTGTCTTCGGCGGCACCGGAGTGCTGTTCGCCCTCGTCATCCTCGCCACCGTGCTGGTGCTGTGCATGGCGGCGAACACGGCGTTCAACGGCTTCCCGATCCTCACCAGCATCCTCGCCCGCTCCCGGTACCTGCCGCGGCAGTTCGCCGTCCGCGGCGACCGCCTCGCCTACTCCAACGGCATCATCGCGCTGGCCGCGGCCTCCGGGGTGCTCGTGTGGGCGACCGGTGCCGAAGTGACGCTGCTGATCCAGATGTACATCGTGGGCGTGTTCGTGTCCTTCGCGTTCGGGCAGGCGGGCATGGTCCGTCACTTCAATGCGCGCCTGCGGGTCGAGGCGCAGTCCGCCCGCCGGCAGCGGCTGCGCCTCGGCCGCCTGATCAACCAGATCGGTTTCGTCATCGTGGCGACCGTGCTCGCGGTCGTCGTGATCACGAAGTTCGCCGAGGGCGCCTGGGTGGCGCTGCTGCTGATGGCGGTCCTTCTGCTGCTGATGACCGGCATCTCCCACCACTACGAGGACGTCCGCTCGCAGCTGGAGCTGCCGCAGACGGCCGCTGACTCGGACGCGGCGGCCCCCGTCGGCATCCAGGACGCCGCCGGCGACTCCGCCGGGGAGCGCACCTCCTCCAGTGCCGACCAGGACTCCGACTCCGGCTTCAGCTGGCAGCGCCGCGCCCTCTCCTCCCGTGCGGTGGTGCTGGTGACAGCGCTGAACCGGCCCGCGATTCGGGCCCTCGACGTCGCCGCCGCATCCCGCCACATGGAGGTGGAGGCGCTGACGGTGAAGAACGACGAGGCCCGCACTCGTCAGCTCATCGACCGGTGGCGCGACCTCGACATCCCGATGTCCCTGCGGATCGTGTACTCGCCGTACCGCGAATTCTCCGGTCCGATCCTCGCGTACGTCTCATCCCTTACCAGGCGACACCCGGATGATGTTGTGGTCGTCTACATTCCGGAGTACCTCGTGGGACACTGGTGGGAGGCACTGCTGCACAACCACGCGATGAACCGTCTCAAGCACCAGCTGACGATGCTGCCCCGCGTGGTCATCGCAACCGTGCCGTGGCAGCTCACATCAGCGCGCGAGCGGTCGAGGTTCTTCCGCGACCATCTTCAGCGCGCCCGAACCAGGAGAGGGCGCAGACCATGACGGACGCCAGTGCGACCGAGGGACGCATCATCACGGTCACCACGTCGAAAGCGGCGAACGGGGGCACCTTCGTGGCCCGGCATGAGGGCCGCGTGGTCTTCGTCCGCGGCGCCGCACCCGGGGAGACCGTCGCCGCCCGTGTTCTTCCGGAGGACGACCGCGACAGCGCCCGCTTCTGGCGCGCCGAAGTCATCGAGGTCATCGACCCGTCCCCGGACCGCGTGGAGTCGATCTGGCCCGAAGCCGGCACCGGCGGACTCGGCGGTGCCGACTTCGCCCACATCGCCCTGAACGCACAGCGCCGCATCAAGACCGACATCCTGCAGGAGCTGCTCACGCACGCGCGTCTGAGCACGATCGACATCGCCGATGTCTCCGTGGAGCCGGCCCCCGGAGACTTCGACGGACTCGGTTGGCGCAGCCGAGTCCGGTTCTCCGCCGACGGCGGCCGCATCGGCATGCGCGGCTGGCGGTCCCACACGGTCCACGGCGTGGGGGACAACCCGCTCGCCGCGGAGCCGATCGCCCAGATGCACCTGTCGGACATCACCGTGCCGGAGTGCGTCGGTGCGATCGACGCGGTGGCCCCGTCGGCCTCCGGACCCCTTCTCGTGATCCGGTCGCACCAGCCGCTCACCCTGGAGGACCTGGCGCTGCCGAGGCGCCTGGACGATGTGGACGTCGCCGTGGTGACGCGCCGCGGCAGCGACGTGCTGCGCGGCAGTGAGCGGGTTCGTGAACGGGTCGGCGAGGACGAGTTCGAGCTGTACGGCGGCGGCTTCTGGCAGATCCACCGCTCCGCCCCGCGGGTTCTGACCACCGTGGTCTCCCGCATGCTCGGCGCCCAGGAGGGGGAGACGGTCTGGGACCTGTACGGCGGCGCCGGTCTGCTCAGCGTCGGTGCGGCCCGCGCCGTGGGGGAGAGCGGCTCCCTCGTGTCCGTGGAGGGATCGGCGCGCGCGAGCCGTGACGCCGAAGGCAATCTGTCCGCCTTCCCCCAGGCGTCGGTCGTCGCCGCGGATGTCACCGATTTCGCGGCCCGCGCCGACACGGGCGCCGATCGGATCATCATGGACCCGCCGCGCGCCGGTGTCGGGGAGAAGACGATCCGCCGCCTGCTGGAGCTGACGAGGCAGCGGGCCGTGTACGTGTCCTGCGAGCCCTCCACCCTCGCCCGTGATCTGCGCGCCGCCGAACAGGCGGGCTGGCGCATCATCGACTTCCGCGCCTTCGATCTGTTCCCGCACACTCACCACCTCGAATCTGTGGTGACGCTGGAACCGGCGACGGCCGGGTGAGGCTTCGCACACGGCGGAGCCTCGTGATAGATTTATCTTGAGATCAAGATATCTGTGAGGAGATGCCCGTGAGCACCGTCAATTCCTTCGACGCCAAGACCTCGCTCAAGGTCGGCGACACCGACTACGAGATCTACGACCTCGGCAAGGTGGAGGGCGCCAGCCGCCTCCCGTACTCGCTGAAGATCCTGCTGGAGAATCTTCTGCGCACCGAGGACGGCGCTGACATCACCGCTGACCACGTCCGCGCCCTCGCCGAATGGGACCCGAAGGCGGACCCGTCCACCGAGATCCAGTTCACCCCCGCCCGCGTTATCATGCAGGACTTCACCGGCGTGCCCTGCGTGGTGGACCTCGCCACCATGCGCGAGGCCATGGAGGACCTCGGCGGCGACGCCTCCAAGATCAACCCCCTCGCACCGGCCGAAATGGTCATCGACCACTCCGTCATGATCGACGTGGCCGGCCGCCTCGACGCCCTCGAGAAGAACATGGAGCTCGAGTACGGCCGCAACCGTGAGCGCTACCAGTTCCTCCGCTGGGGCCAGAACGCCTTCCAGGACTTCAAGGTCGTGCCCCCGGGCACCGGCATCGTCCACCAGGTCAACATCGAGTACCTCGCCCGCACCGTCATGACCCGCGAGGTCGACGGCGTCCTGCGCGCCTACCCGGACTCCTGCGTCGGCACCGACTCCCACACCACGATGGTCAACGGCCTGGGCGTGCTCGGCTGGGGCGTGGGCGGCATCGAGGCGGAGGCGGCGATGCTCGGCCAGCCCGTGTCCATGCTGATCCCGCGCGTGGTCGGCTTCAAGCTCACCGGCGAGATCCCGCCGGCCGCCACCGCGACCGACGTCGTCCTCACCATCACCGAGATGCTCCGCAAGCACGGTGTGGTCGGCAAGTTCGTGGAGTTCTACGGCGAGGGCGTGGGCCAGGTGCCGCTCGCCAACCGCGCCACCATCGGCAACATGAGCCCCGAGTTCGGCTCCACCTGCGCCATCTTCCCGATCGACTCCGTCACCACCGACTACCTCCGCCTCACCGGCCGCTCCGAGGAGCAGGTGGAGCTGGTGGAGAAGTACGCGAAGGCCCAGGGACTGTGGCACGACCCCGCGAACGAGGTCGAGTACTCCGAGTACCTCGAGCTGGACCTGTCCACCGTGGTGCCGTCCATCGCCGGCCCGAAGCGCCCGCAGGACCGCATCGTGCTGTCCGAGGCGAAGAAGGGCTTCCGCGAGGTGCTGCCCGCCTACGCCCGTGACGCCGCTGCCGGTGACGACACCGTCGCCGTGGACGAGGGCGACGGCTCCTTCCCCGCCTCCGACCCCGCGAACGAGGGTCACGAGGAGGACAAGCCGGCCCGCGAGAAGGTCGCCGGCCGCGCCTCCAACCCGACCCCGGTGAAGGGCCACGACTTCGAGATCGACCACGGCATCGTGTCGATCGCGTCGATCACCTCCTGCACCAACACCTCGAACCCGTCGGTGATGATGGCCGCGGGCATCCTGGCGAAGAACGCCGCTGAGAAGGGCCTGGAGGTGAAGCCGTGGGTCAAGACGTCCATGGCTCCCGGCTCTCAGGTGGTCACCGGCTATTACGAGAAGGCGGGCCTCTGGCCGTACCTCGAACAGCTGGGCTTCCACCTGGTGGGCTACGGCTGCACCACCTGCATCGGCAACTCGGGCCCGCTCGCCCCGGAGATCAGCGAGGCCATCGCCGAAGGCGACCTCGCCGTCACCTCCGTGCTGTCCGGCAACCGCAACTTCGAGGGCCGCATCAACCCGGACGTGAAGATGAACTACCTCGCGTCCCCGCCGCTCGTGATCGCCTACGCACTCGCCGGCACCATGGACTTCGACTTCGATGTTGATCCGCTGGGCCAGGACAAGGACGGCAACGACGTGTTCCTCAAGGACATCTGGCCGAACCCCGCCGAGGTGGAGAAGGTCATCGGCGAGTCCATCACCCGCGAGATGTACCAGAACGACTACGCCGACGTGTTCCAGGGCGATGAGCGCTGGCGCTCCTTGGAGACTCCGGAGGGCGACACCTTCGCCTGGGACGAGGACTCCACCTACGTGCGCAAGCCTCCGTACTTCGAGGGCATGGGTGCTCAGCCGGAGCAGCTCACCGACATCTCCGGTGCTCGCGTCCTGGTGAAGGTCGGCGATTCGACCACCACCGACCACATCTCGCCCGCCGGCTCCATCAAGGCGGATTCGCCCGCCGGCGTGTACCTGAAGGAGCACGGCGTTGACCGCAAGGACTTCAACTCCTACGGGTCCCGCCGCGGCAACCACGAGGTGATGATCCGCGGCACGTTCGCGAACATCCGCCTGCGCAACCAGCTTCTGGACGATGTGGAGGGCGGCTACACGAAGAACTTCCTCACCGGGGAGCAGTCCTTCATCTACGACGCTGCGCAGGACTACGCCGCCAAGGACATCCCGCTGGTGGTCATCGCCGGCAAGGAGTACGGCACCGGCTCCTCCCGCGACTGGGCTGCGAAGGGCACCAAGCTGCTCGGCGTGCAGGTCGTCATCGCGGAGTCCTACGAGCGCATCCACCGCTCGAACCTCATCGGCATGGGCGTGCTGCCGCTGCAGTTCCCGGAGGGGCAGACCCCGGACTCGCTCGGCCTGACCGGCGAGGAGACCTTCTCCTTCACCGGCATCGAGGCGCTGAACGACGGACCGATCCCGTCGACCGTGCACGTCACGGCCGAGCGCGAGGGCGGCGAGACGGTCGAGTTCGACGCGGTGGTCCGCATTGACACCCCGGGCGAGGCGTCCTACTTCCGCAACGGCGGCATCCTGCCGTACGTGCTGCGCCAGCTCGCGGCGAAGTGATGGCTCCGGCCTGACCCGCGCAGCGGCCCCGTTCCCCTCCATCGATGGGGGAGCGGGGCCGCTGCCCTGTGAAGGGCGGCGCGGCGTGTGCACACGCCGTTCTCACACTTGTGATCATCTGGTGAATTTCTGCACGTATGTGCAGATGCGCTCGGAAACCGCAGATGGGGAGCGTAGTCTCGCGGTATGAGCAGAACGCAGACGGAGATCGTTGAGCACGCCGCCACCCCCGCGGCCGCCCCGTCCATCCCCGCCGACCCGGCAACCCTGCGCGCCCTGAGCGCCGCCGAGGTCGATGCTCTGCTGCCGCACCTGCGGCGCAGCCTGCTCGACATCGTCGCCGCCAGCGGCGGCCACGTGGGCCCGAACCTCGGCGTCCTCGAACTCACCGTGGCCCTGCACCGCGTGTTCGACTCCCCGCGCGACCCGATCGTGTTCGACACCGGCCACCAGGCGTACGTCCACAAAATGCTGACCGGCCGCCCCGACCTCGCGGGGCTGCGCACCGAAGGCGGCATCTCCGGCTATCCGAGCCGATCGGAGTCCGAGCACGACCTCGTGGAGAACTCCCACGCCTCCGGCTCGCTCGCGTGGGCGCTGGGTCTCGGCATGGCGTTCTCCGCCGACGCGGCTGCGCTGTCCGACGGGTCCCGCTCCCGCACCTCCGTCGCGGTGATCGGCGACGGCGCCCTCACCGGCGGTGTGGGGCTGGAAGCACTGAACCTCGCGGTCGATCATCCCCACGCACGCACCGTGTTCGTCCTCAACGACAACACCCGCAGCTACGCCCCCACCATCGGCGGTCTGGCTCGCTGCCTCAGTGAGCTGCGCAGCGGCACTGCTGCCGCGAACCCGTTCGAGGTGCTCGGCTACCGCTACATCGGTCCTGTCGACGGGCACGACGTCCACGCCCTCGAAGCCGCCCTGACGCAGGCGCGGGACGCCGCCGGCCAGGGCGCGGTTCCGCTCGTCCACGCCGTCACAGCGAAGGGCCGCGGCCTTCTCGCCGCCGAACTGCACGAGGTGGACCTGTGGCACGCCCACGGCCCGTTCGACATCACCACCGCCCAGTCGACCCCCGACCCGGTGCCGACCGGCCCCGGCGCCACCTGGACCGACCGCTTCGCCGCGACCGTGCTCGGCATCGCTGACCAGCGCGACGACATGGTGGCGCTGAGCGCCGCCATGATCGACCCCGTCGGCCTCACCCCGATGCAGCAGGCCCACCCCGCACGGGTCCTCGACACCGGCATCGCCGAGCAGGTGACCCTGGACATCGCCGCCGGCCTCGCGAACGCCGGCCAGCGGCCCCTGGTGGCGCTGTACTCCACGTTCCTCACCCGCGCGATCGACCAGCTGCTGATGGACATCGGCCTGCACAGCGAGCCGGTGACGATCACCCTGGATCGCGCCGGTGTCACCGGTGATGACGGCGCCAGCCATCACGGCATCTGGGACCTTGCGCTCGCTGCGCAGGTGCCGGGCCTGGAGGTGTGCGCGCCGCGCGACGGGCAGCGGCTGGAGGACGCCCTGCGCCGCCGCCTCGGTGGTGATGAGGCGCCGACGGGTCCCGGCCTGATCCGGTTCCCGAAGGGCTCAGTCGGCCCCGATGTGGCCGCGGCGGCCTCGGTGCCCGCCGGAGATGTCCTGTTCGCGTCCTCCGACGCCGCGCTGGCGTGCGCGACGGGCGAGGCGCTCGATGCTGAGGCGCCGACGCTGATCATCACGATCGGGTCGCTCGCTGGCCGCGCCGTGGCGGCGGCGAAGACGCTCGCCGCGACCGGCGCAGAGGTGCTGGTCATCGACCCCGTCATCGCCCTGCCGCTCGCGGGACCCCTCCTGGACCTGTGTGCGCGTGCGTCGGCCGTGGTGACGATCGAGGACGGCGTGCGGGAGCGCGGCATCGGGGCGGCGCTGCGGTTCGCCCTCGCGGACCGCGGCGTGCAGGTGCCGAGCGCCGTGCTCGGTGTGGACCAGGCGTTCATCGATCACGCGAAGCGCGACGCGATCCTCAGCCGTGAGGGCCTGGACGCGGAGGCGATTGCGGAGGCTGCGGCGCGCCTGCGCTGACCAGCGGGCCCGCGCCGCTCTGCTGAACGGGTGCGGTTCAGGCGATGCTGGAGCGCGGCGACGGGTCGTCGGCGCGGCCGGTCAGGATGATCGGAGCACCGTCGGTCACGATCAGCGTGTGCTCCGCGTGGGCGCCGGTGGAGCCGTCATCGGTCTCGACCGTCCAGCCGTCCCGCTCGGTGATGAACAGGGACGCCGTGGTGGGGGACAGGAACGGCTCCACGGTGATAGCCATTCCCGCCTCCAGGCGCTGACCCGTCCCGGGCTGACCCCAGTTCGGGATGAACGGCTCCTCATGCATGGTGCGACCCACGCCGTGCCCACCGAAGCGGGTATTGATGCTGTAGCCGAGTGCGTGCGCCCGTGACTCGACCGCGTGCCCGATGTCGCCCACGCGAGCGCCGGCGACGGCGGCGTCGATCCCCGCCCACATGACGTCCTCGGTGTCCTGGATGAGGCGGCGGTGCGCGTCGGACTGCTCACCCACGCTGATGGACAGGCAGGAGTCGGCGACCCAGCCGTCGAGTTCGACGGCGAAGTCGAGGGACAGCAGGTCCCCGTCGGCCAGGACGCGGTCGTAGGGGCGGCCGTGCAGCACCGCCTCGTTGACGGAGGTGCAGATGACGTGCCCGAACGGGGAGCCGCCGAAGCTGGGGTGGTAGTCGAGGTAGCAGGAGGCGGCGCCGGCTTCGCGGATCAGGCGGTGCGCTTCGGCGTCGATCTCCAGCAGGTTCATGCCGGGCTCCACGACCGTGCGCAGGTGGGAGAGCACACCAGCGACGAACTCGCCGGCGGGCCGCAGCTGCTCGGGGCTGGGGCGGTTAGTGCGCGGGCGTCGGCGTCGCAGCATGGGCGCCGGCCTCCTCATGGTCGACTGCGGTCTTCTCCCGCCACGTGTACAGGCTGGAGCCCACCCAGGAGATGCCGCCGGCGAACAGGGCGGCGCCGGTCATGTGCAGCGCCACGAGCAGCTCCGGCAGCCCCAGCAGGTACTGGGTGTAGCCGATGACGGCCTGCAGGGCGGTCACCACGACGAGTGCGAGGGCGGCGCGGCGGGCGGGGCGGTGCGCCCCGGAGGCGACGAGCGCGACCAGCAGGCCCACAAGGAGCCCTGCGAACAGCATGACGACGTCCGCGTGCAGCCAGGAGATGGTGCGCGGATCCACCATGAAGCGAACCATCGTGTTCGCGTCACCGGAGTGGGGGCCGGAGCCGGTGACGATGGTGCCGAGGATGAGCACGAGGAACCCGGCCGCTGCCATCGGCCAGAACAGCAGCCGCACTGGGCGGGCCACGGCGGGACGGCCGGTGTCATTGCCGTCGTACAGGCGGTACAGCAGCAGGCCGGAGACGAACACCAGGATGGGGGAGACCAGGAAGTGCAGGCTCACCCATTTCGGGTCGAGGTGCAGCACCACCACGCCCATGCCGAGCAGCGCCTGTACGAGGGTGAGGATGAGCGGCACCCACGCGAGGACGCGGAAGCCGGCCCCCTTGTGCTTGAGCCACAGATAGGTGAGGACCAGGACCGCGACGGCAAACACCACCAGCACTCCGGTGAGGGTGCGGTTGCCGAACTCGATGAACGGCCGGATGCCCATCTCAGGGTGGTAGCGGGGCGTGAACTGGCCCGGTTCGCAGTTCGGCCAGGTGGAGCAGCCGAGGCCGGACCCGGTCAGGCGGACCACGGCGCCGGTGACGATGATGCCCATCTGGGAGATCATGTTGCCCCAGAAGGCGATGCGCAGCAAGAGCGACTGCTTCGGGGTGAGGCCGATCAGGCCCTGGTGCGGGGTGGAGCTCATGCGGTCATTGTAGGAAGGGGCCATCGGGACGAACGTCTCACGCACTGGTCCATTTGAAGAACCTCACCGTGAGGACCGTGAACAGCACGGTCCAGCCGGCGAGGATGAGCGCGGAAAGCCAGGGCAGCGCAGCACCGTTGAGGGCGGCGCGGACCAGCGCCATCAGCGCGCCGGAGGGCAGCAGCTGCACGAGCGGCTGCGCCCATGAGGGGAACGATTCGACCGGAAGGGCGACCCCGCCACCGGCGACCAGGGCGATGAACGCGAGGTTCGCCAGCGCCAGCACTCCTTCCGCGCGCAGCGTCCCGGCGATGAGGAGCCCGAGGGCGCCGAACGCGGCGGTGCCGAGCAGCCATGGGAGCACCGCGGTGAGGACCTGGGCGGCCGACGGGTGCCAGCCGAGCGCGAGGGCGAGGGCGCCGAGGGCGGCGACCTGCAGCAGATGGATGAGACCGAGCGCGAGGAGCTTGCCGGCCATGTAGCCGGAGCGGCCCAGGGGAGTGGTGGCGATCCAGCGCAGCACGCCTGCCCGTCGGTCGAAGCCGGTGGCGATGGACTGCGAGGTCATCGAGGTGGCGATGATCGCGGTGACGGCGGTGGCGGCGACCTTGTCGCCCATGGTGAGGGCACGACCGTCGAACATCGAGTCGGGCAGGGGGATGAGGTGCAGGCCGAGCAGGACGAGGGCCGGCAGGACGATCGCGACCATGAGCTGTTCGCCGTTGCCGAGGAGGGTGCGGGCCTCCAAGGAGGCGTGGGTGAGGATGCGGCGGCCGGTGCTGGCGGCGCGCTGCGGCGTCGGGGCGGCCGCCGGCGTCTGCGGGGCGGTGGCGGTGCTCATGCGCGGACCTCCTCAGCGTCGTTGGTGAGCTGCACCAGGATGTCCTCCAGCGCGTCGGAAGCCGGCGCGGCCTCCAGGGTGAGGCCCTTCTCGACGGCGGCGCGGTGCATCTGCTCGGTGAACGCGGCACGGTCCTCATCGGTGCCGCCGCCCAGGGTGAGGGTGGTCCGGGTCGGAGCGGAGTCCTGCAGCTGGGACACCACGTCGGCGGTGGAGCCGGAGGCGAGCATGCGGCCCCCGGCGATGACCACGACGTGGTCGGCGAGGGCCTCGACGTCGTCGATGGCGTGGGTGGTGAGGATGACCGCGGCGCCGCGGTCCGCTTCGGCGCGGATGATGTCACGGGTGCGGCGGCGGATGGCGGCGTCCATCCCAGCGGTGGGCTCGTCCAGGAACAGCAGGTCGGGTTGCGCGATCAGGGCGAGCGCGAGGGACAGCCGCTGCTTCTGGCCGCCGGAGAGCCGCCGCACGATGGTGGAGGCGAACTGGTCGATTCCGAGCTGGCGGGCGAGTGCGTCAGCGTCCCGGGGCTGCTGCACCATGCGGGCGGCGTAGGCGAGCAGCTGGCGGGGCTTCGCGCTGGTGCTGAGGCCGCCGTCCTGCAGCATCACACCGATGCGGGCGCGCCCATCCGCTGTGGTCCGCAGGGGGTCGGCGCCGAGGGCGCGGATGGTGCCGGAGTCGGGAGCGAGCAGGCCGGTGGCGCAGGCGATCGTGGTGGATTTGCCGGCGCCGTTGGGGCCGAGGATGGCGGTGACCTCACCGCGGCGGGCGGTCAGACTCACGCCGTCCACGGCGGTGACGGACCCGAAGCGCTTGGTGAGGGAGTCGATGACCAGGCCGTCGGAGGCGCGGGCTGGATGGGGCAGTTCAGTCATGGCTGCTCCATCGTAGGCCCGCCCCGTCGAGCTGGGTGTGACCGGGGTGGTCATCGGTGCTGCGCGGTGCTGCACACCTCAGCGGTGCGTGATCTCCAGCGGCGTGTTCTCCTGGGCGACCGTCTCGGATTCCAGCGGGGGCAGCGGTGCGGTGCCGCCGTCGCCCCACGTGTTCGTCTCGAACCGGTCGCGGCCGTGCGGCTCCAGCAGCCACTCCATAGTCGGCCCCTTCGGCACGATCTGGGTGGGGTTCACGTCTTCCTGGACGATGTAGTAGTGGTCCTTGATCTGCTGGAAGTCGACGGTGTCGCCGAAACCGGGTGTCTGGAACAGGTCGGCGAGGTAGCCGGAGAGGTTCTCCATCGAGCGGATGGTCTGGCGGTTCGCCTTGAAGTGACTGTGGTAGACGGGGTCGAAGCGCACCAGCGTGACGAACAGGCGCACATCGGCCTCCGTGATGGAGCGGCCCATCAGGTAGCGGCGGGCCGAAAGGCGCTCATCGAGGACGTCGAGGGCGTCCCACAGCTCGTCATAGGCCTCCTCGTAGGCCTCCTGCGTGCCGGCGAAGCCGCACTTGTACACGCCGTTGTTGACGCGGTGCAGGATGAAGTGGTTGAGCTCCTCCATCTCCTCGGCATGCTCGGCGGGCCACAGGTTCGGGGCACCGTCACGGTGGAACTCGGTCCATTCGGAGGAGAAGTCGCGGGTGATCTGGTCGAAGTCGTTGGTGACGACTTTGCCGTCGCGGGTGTCGACGATCGCGGGGACGGTGATGCCGCGCTCGTAGTCGGGGAAGCGCTGGAAGTACGCCTCCTGGAGGCGTTCGATGCCGAGCACCGGGTCCTTGCCGCCTTCGTCGAGGTCGAACGTCCAGGAGCGGGCATCGTGCGTGGGCCCCGGCATGCCGACCGAGATGGCCTCTTCGAGGCCGAGCAGGCGTCGGACGATGAGGGTGCGGTTGGCCCACGGGCAGGCACGGGCGGCGATGAGGCGGTAGCGGTGCGCTTCGACCTCGTAGCCGTCGCGCCCGTCGCGGGTGATGCGAGTGGGGATGTAGGTCATGTCGCGCTCGAAGGCTTCGCCCTCATGCACGTAGGAGCCCTTGGTGGAATGCTGGGTGGTGTCGTCGGGAGTCATGGTGCCTCCTTCTCCGGCGGTGGGCCGACGGATGCTCGTCGGCGGTTGGAGTCCACTCTAGCGACCGATAGTTGAATAGTGAAGCATCGTGGGCAAGCGGCCGATGACTTAGGTCCCCCTTCGTTTCTTTTCGCAACGGCCGGGTTGTAGAATCGGTGTCAATGTCGTCGAGCAGCGGAAAGAGGTGAACGATGACCGATCAGAGTCCCGCACCCGCGGGAGTCGGTGCTCCTGAGAGCACCCGTGATCGCCTCGTCGAAGCCATCTCCGTGGACGGCCCCATCGCAGCCGGTGACCTCGCCGAGCGCTTCGGCCTCACTGGCGCCGCCATCCGCCGCCATCTCGCTCAGCTGGAGGCCGACGGCGTCATCGAGGAGCGCGAACCGGCCACCGTCAAGCGCGGTCGCGGGCGCCCCCGCCGCGAATTCGTCCTCGCCTCCTCAACGCCTCGCGACCTCGCCTCCTCCGAGGCGGACGAGATCGCCATCGCCGCCATGCGCGAGCTGGAAGCAGCTGGGGGAGCGGAGGCCGTTGTGCGCCTCGCCCGCGCCCGCACTGATCGCTGGGAGCGCGAGTTCGCCAGGCGCCTCACGGCCGAGCAGGCCGACGGGGCCGAGGTCACCACGGCCCGCCGTCTGGAGATCGTCGTCGACCTGCTGCAGGAGCGCGGCTATGCCGCCTCCATGCGTCCCGTCGCAGTGCGCCTTCCCGGAGGTGGGCGGACTCTGCGCACCGTTCAGCTGTGCCAGGGGCGCTGCCCCATTCAGGACATCGCAGCTGAGCACCCTGAGCTGTGCGACGTCGAGACGTCCGCACTCGCCCGCATGCTGGGGGCGCCGGTCCAACGGCTGGCGACCCGCGCTTCGGGCGCCCATGTCTGCACCACCCACGTCACTCCGATGCCGGGTGGTGGGGACGAGCTGCCCGACCACGAATTGTTCACAGAAGGAAGGACACCATGACGAGTGCACCTGAACAGCTGACCCAGGACGAGATCATCTCGTCCATCGGAAGCTATGAGTACGGCTGGAGGGACTCTGACGAAGCAGGTCAGAACGCCCGCCGCGGTCTGTCCGAGGATGTTGTCCGCAACATCTCCGAGCTGAAGGACGAGCCGGAGTGGATGCTCAAGCGCCGCCTGCGCGCCCTCAGCCTGTTCGAGAAGAAGCCGATGCCCACCTGGGGCCCCGACCTCTCCGGCATCGACTTCGACAACATCAAGTACTTCGTGCGCTCCACCGAGAAGCAGGCCACCAGCTGGGAGGACCTGCCGGAGGACATCAAGGAGACCTACGACCGCCTCGGCATCCCCGAAGCGGAGAAGGAGCGCCTGGTCGCCGGCGTCGCCGCGCAGTACGAGTCCGAGGTCGTCTACCACCAGATCCGCGAGGACCTCGAGGCCCAGGGCGTCATCTTCGTGGACACCGACACCGGCCTGCGGGAGTACCCCGAGCTGTTCGAGGAGTACTTCGGCACCGTTATCCCGTCGGGCGACAACAAGTTCGCCGCTCTGAACACCGCCGTGTGGTCCGGCGGCTCCTTCGTGTACGTCCCGCCGGGTGTCCACGTGGAGATCCCGCTGCAGGCCTACTTCCGCATCAACACGGAGAACATGGGCCAGTTCGAGCGCACGCTGATCATCGCGGACGAGGGCTCCTACGTCCACTACGTCGAGGGCTGCACCGCCCCGATCTACAAGTCGGACTCGCTGCACTCCGCCGTGGTGGAGATCGTCGTGAAGAAGGACGCCCGCGTCCGCTACACCACGATCCAGAACTGGTCGAACAACGTGTACAACCTCGTAACCAAGCGCACCACGGTGGAAGAGGGCGGCACCATGGAGTGGGTCGACGGCAACATCGGCTCCAAGGTCACCATGAAGTACCCGGCTGTCTGGCTGATGGGCGAGCACGCCCGCGGCGAGACCCTCTCGATCGCGTTCGCCGGCGAGGGGCAGCAGCAGGACACCGGCTCGAAGATGGTGCACATGGCACCGAACACCTCGAGCTCGATCGTCTCGAAGTCCGTCTCCCGCGGCGGCGGCCGATCCTCGTACCGCGGCCTGGTGCAGGTGAACAACAATGCCCGGCACTCGGCCTCCACCGTGCTGTGCGACGCCCTGCTGGTGGACACCCAGTCCCGCACCGATACCTACCCGTACGTGGATGTGCGCGTGGACGATGTCCAGATGGGCCACGAGGCGACCGTCTCCAAGGTCAGCGAGGAGCAGCTCTTCTACCTGATGAGCCGCGGCCTTGAAGAGACCGAGGCGATGGCGATGATCGTGCGCGGCTTCATCGAGCCGATCGCGCGTGAGCTCCCGATGGAGTACGCGCTCGAGCTCAACCGACTCATTGAACTGCAGATGGAAGGAAGCGTTGGCTGATGACAGTCACAGACCACTCGAAGGCTGAGCTGGAGTCCGAGGGCATCGCCCTCGGTGCCCACACGGAGGATTCCCGCGCGTACCGCTACGCCGCGTTCGGCGTGGACAACCACGAGATCCCGACCGGCCGCGAGGAGGAGTGGCGCTTCGCCTCCCTGCGCGAGATCTACCCGCTCCTCCAGGCCACCGAGACCACCGTGTCCGAGGACGTCGTCGCCTTCGACGTCGACGAGGTCGAGGGCATCACCGTCGGCTCCCTGGGGGCCGACGAGGCGCCCCGCAACACCCTGCTCGTCCCGGAGGACCGCATCGCGGCCGCAGCCGCTGAGCTGACCGCGAACGCCCTCCACCTGAAGGCGCCGAAGAACACCGTGGTGGAGCAGCCGCTGCGCGTGGAGATTACCGGCAAGGACGGCTCCACTGCCTCGCACGCCGCGATCGTGCTCGAAACCGAGGAGTCGGCTCGCGCCACCTACATCCTCAACCACACCGGCACCGCCCTGTTCGGTGAGAACGTGGAGATGGTCGTCGGCGACAACTCCGAGATGACCGTCATCTCCCTGCAGGACTGGGACGACGACGCCATCCATGTCGCCACCCACGTGGCGCACCTGGGCCGCGATGCGAAGCTCAAGCACATCGTCGTCTCCCTGGGCGGCCGTGCCGTGCGCGTGAACTCCACGTCGAAGTTCAACGCCCCGGGCTCGGAGATCGAGCAGATCGGCCTGTACTTCGCCGATGACAAGCAGCACCTCGAGCACCGCCTGTTCGTGGACCATGCCGCCCCGAAGTGCACCTCGGACGTCACCTACAAGGGGGCGCTGCAGGGCAAGGGCGCTCGGTCCGTGTGGGTCGGCGATGTGCTGATCCGCAAGGAGGCCGAAGGCACCGACACCTACGAGCTGAACCGCAACCTGGTCCTCACCGAGGGGGCGCGCGCGGACTCCGTGCCGAACCTGGAGATCGAGACCGGTGAGATCGAGGGCGCCGGCCACGCCGCCGCCACGGGTCGCTTCGATGACGAGCAGCTGTTCTACCTGCGCTCGCGCGGCATCCCCGAGATCGAGGCCCGCCGCCTGGTGGTCCGCGGCTTCTTCCAGGAGCTGATCCAGAAGATCGACGTTCCGGAGATCCGCGAGCACCTCACCGACTCCATCGAGGACGAGCTCCGTCGGAGCATGAACTGATGACCCCGACCTTCCACGCGGCTGCGAACATCGCGGACATCGCCCCCGGAGAGGTGCTCAGCGTGAGCGTCGCCGGTGTCGATGTCGCCCTGGCGCGCGACGCCGACGGCACCCTCCACGCCCTGGAGGACCGCTGCAGCCATGGGGAGGTCGCCCTGTCCGACGGAGACGTGTTCGAGGGCACGCTCGAATGCTGGAAGCACGGCAGCCAGTTCGATCTGCGAACCGGTCGTCCCCGCCAGCTGCCCGCCACCGAACCCGTGGCCGTCTATCCCGTATCCATCGATGAGGCCACCGGCGCGATCAGCGTTGCGGTGACCGACCCCCACAGCTGACTGAAACTCGAAAGGACATCATGTCTGTTCTTGAAATCAAGGACCTCCACGCAACCGTGGAGACCCCCGAAGGCGACACCAAGGAGATCCTCAAGGGCGTCAACCTGACCATCAAGTCGGGTGAGACCCACGCGATCATGGGCCCGAACGGCTCCGGAAAGTCCACCCTCGCCTACGCCGTCGCCGGCCACCCGAAGTACGAGATCACCCAGGGCGAGGTCCTGCTCGACGGTGAGGACGTGCTGGAGATGTCCGTGGACGAGCGCGCCAAGGCGGGCCTCTTCCTCGCCATGCAGTACCCGGTGGAGGTGCCGGGCGTGACCGTCTCGAACTTCCTGCGCACCGCGAAGACCGCCGTGGACGGCGAGGCCCCGAAGCTGCGCACCTGGGTGAAGGACGTCAAGGGCGCCATGGACCAGCTGCGCATGGACCCGAAGTTCGCCGAGCGCAACGTCAACGAGGGCTTCTCCGGCGGCGAGAAGAAGCGCCACGAGATCCTCCAGATGGAGCTGCTGAAGCCGAAGATGGCGATCCTGGACGAGACCGACTCGGGCCTGGATGTGGACGCTCTGCGCGTCGTCTCCGAAGGCATCAACCGCGTGAAGGAGAACGAGGGCCTGGGCGTCATGCTCATCACCCACTACACCCGCATCCTGCGCTACGTGAAGCCGGACTTCGTGCACGTGTTCGTCAACGGCCGTGTTGCTGAGCAGGGCGGCCCGGAGCTCGCTGCGCGCCTGGAGGAAGAGGGCTACGACCGCTTCCTCACCGCAGCGAACGCCTGAGACCTGAGCGCACCCGCGCAGAAACGAGGCAGACATGGCTGAATCCAAGCCCGTTACTGAAGAGGACCTGATCGAGGCCCTCAAGGACGTCATCGACCCGGAGCTCGGCATCAACATCGTTGATCTGGGTCTGGTGTACGGCGTCACTCTCGAGGACGGTCACGCGGTCGTGGATATGACACTGACGTCCGCGGCGTGCCCGCTGACCGATGTGCTGGAGGAGCAGACCTTCGCCGCGCTGGATCCGATCACCGAGTCGCACCGCATCAACTGGGTGTGGATGCCGCCGTGGGGCATGGAGAAGATCACGGAGGATGGTCGCGAACAGCTGCGCGCGATCGGCTTCAACATCTGACGCCTGTCCCTGACAGTCACCGGCGCCGTTCCCCTTCGTGGGGGCGGCGCCGGTGGCGTTCCAGGAGGGGGCCGACGAGTGCCCGCGAGTGTGGAATCCGGGTGGGGGGCAGGATGGTTCGTTCGGTCACACCACGGTTGCGTCCGAATCGACCCGAATGATCAGTAGCTTTCTAGGGTGGCCGATGGGGCGAGGAATGGACCAACGCCCCGTGTCCCCTCGTCTCAGAAGGACTTTCATGACCAATCAGATTTCCCGCCGAACCCTGGCACGCGGTGTCGCGTGGTCGGTTCCCGTTGCCACGGTGAGCGTCGCCGCTCCCGCCTATGCGGCGAGTGGACCCTGCAAACCTGTCCTGGACTCAGGCGGCGGTTACTCATACGACTGGGGAGTAGCGAATACGACGACCGTTCAGACCCTGAAGGCGGCAGGCAGTCTGACGGTCAGGAACCTTCCGGCCGACGCTGTCATCACCACGGTGGATTACCGTCTCATCGTCATGAACCGCGTTGATGGCCCGGCGGGCACCAACTGGCAGGACTACGGCGCCTACGACCCGGGCCACGGCAAGGTGAATTGGAAGGACTACTACGGCCACCGTACGACGTGCTTGGCCGATTACAGCACGATTAAGGGCTGTGACTTCACCGCGCTCTACAACACGACGGTGGCGCCCGGTAGCGCTGCGCTGGAATCGAAGACCTGCGGAAAGCTGCTCTACCGGAGCTCGTCGGGAACCGACCCGATCTGGGTTACCGGCAACGCTCAAATCTTCCTCGAAAGCAACTGGGTGGACCGGACCTTCCAGGATGGTAAAAAGGGCAAGGCCTGGACGCTGAAGTTCCAGTCCGACCCGAGCAAACTCACGCCATCCCACTGGACCACGAATTCCACCACCGGGTGCAAGACGCTCACCATCAAGGACACCCCGATCTTCGAACTCGGGTACAGAAGTGTCAGCGGTCCCACCGCCAAACAGTCGACGTGGCCGACAGCCGACTGGCAAGTCGTTGTCGAATACACCACCAAGGATGGCCGGAAGTGGCGCATGACCCGGGTCTGCCCGAGCGACCCGCGAACCGGTGGAACCTGCACTTCGTCCACAGTTCAGATCTGAAGCCGACCATATGACGAAGCGGCGGGCCCCTGTGGGGGCCGGCCGCTTCGTCATTCCCGCGTGGAAACTGTCCACGAGGCGGGGAGCGCCTCAGCCGAGAACGCTGCTGATCTCCTTCACGTCGATCCCGAGTGCTTCGCCCACACCGGCGTTGGACAGAGAGCCGCCATGCGTGTGCAGGCCCTTCGCGAGTGCTGCATCGTCGGCCAGCGCAGCCCTCCAGCCCTTGCCCGCGATCGCCATCACGAACGGCAGCGTCGCATTGTTCAGCGCCGTCGTCGCGGTGCGCGGAACCGAGCCCGGCATGTTCGCCACGCAGTAGAACGTGGTCTCATGCACCCGGAACGTCGGATCATCATGCGTGGTCGGCCGGCTGTTCTCGAAGCAGCCACCCTGATCGATCGCCACATCCACCAGCACCGCGCCCGGCTTCATGCCGCGCACCATCTCATCGGTCACCAGCTTCGGCGCCTTCTTACCCGGGATCAGCACCGACCCCACGACCACATCCGCGTCCCGCATGTGCTCCGCCAGATCGAGGCTGGTGGAATACGCAGTGCGGATCGACCCACCATGCGTCAGATCGATCTGACCCAGGCGCGCCACATTCACATCCATCACGGTGACGTCGGCCTGCATGCCGCGCGCCATGATCGCGGCCTGCTCACCGACCACACCGCCGCCCACCACCAGGATCCTCGCCTTCGGTGTGCCCGGGACACCGCCCATCAGCACACCCGCACCGCCCAGCGGAGCCATCAGATGGTAGGCCCCCACCTGCGCCGCCAGACGCCCAGCGATCGCGCTCATCGGCGCCAGCAGCGGCAGCGACCCATCCGGGCGCTGCACCGTCTCATACGCGATTGCGGTGGTGCCCGCCTCCAGCAGAGCCCGAGTCAGCGACTCATCCGCCGCCAGATGCAGGTAGGTGAACAGGATCAGGTCACTGCGAAGGTATCGGTACTCCTCCTGCAGCGGCTCCTTCACCTTCACCACCATGTCCGCCCCAGCCCACACCTCGTCAGCAGAGGGCAGAACCGATGCGCCGGCCTGCTCATACGCGGCGTCATCGAAACCGGCGCCCACACCCGCACCCGCCTGAACGGACACGCTGTGCCCGGCCGCAACGAGCTCATGCACCGCGGCGACCGACAGGCCCACCCGATACTCGTGGTTCTTGATCTCCTTCGGCACTCCGATGCGCACAGCAGCTCCTTCCTGTTGATGGGGAGCGCCGGCCGCTCCGACACTCACCCCGGCTGGTCACCTCCATCACATCACAGAGGTCTCGGGACCTGTGTCGGTGCGCGTAGGATCAACAGGGCCCGAAACAGCGAGACGCAGAGGTGTTCATGATCAGCGTGCAGGACCTGGAGATCAGAGTGGGCGCACGCCTCCTGATGGAGAACGTCAGCTTCCAGGTGAACAAGGGGGACCGCGTCGGCCTCGTCGGCCGCAACGGCGCCGGCAAGACCACCCTGACCCGCACCATCGCCGGCGACCTCCAGCCCGCGAACGGCACCATCGACACCCGCGGCCAGATCGGCTTCCTCCCGCAGGACACCCAGGTCTCCGATCCCACCCAGACCGTCCTCGCCCGCATCCTCTCCGCCCGCGGCCTCGACGAGATCCACCGCCGCCTGGCCAAGGCGGAACATGAGATGGCGGACATGTCCATCAGTGCGGACCGCCGGGAGAAGGCCCTCAACCGCTACAGCCGCCTCTCCAATGAACTGGAGATCCAGGGAGGCTACGCCGCTGAGGCGGACGCCAAACAGCTCGCCGCGAACCTCGGCATCCCCAACAGCCTCCTTGAGAACGAACTCGGCACCCTCTCCGGTGGCCAGCGCCGCCGCGTGGAACTCACCCGCATCCTCTTCTCCCAGGCCGAAACCCTCATCCTCGACGAACCCACCAACCACCTCGATGCCGACTCCGTCAGCTGGCTGCGCGACTTCCTCATGACCTACCCCGGCGGGATGGTGATCATCTCCCACGACGTCGCCCTCGTGGAACAGGTGGTCAACAAGGTGTTCTACCTCGACGCCAACCGCCACGTCATCGACATCTACAACATGGGCTGGAAGAACTACCTGACCAAGCGTGAGGACGATGAGAAGCGCCGCCGCCGCGAACGCCTCTCCGCCGAGAAGAAGGCCGCAGCCCTCACCACCCAGGCCGAGAAGATGAAAGCGAAGGCCACCAAAGCCGTCGCGGCGCAGAACATGCTCCGCCGCGCCGAACGCCTCCTCGACGGGGTCGAGGAGGACCATCAGCGGGACAAGGTTGCGAAGCTCCGCTTCCCATCCCCGGCGCCCTGCGGACGCACCCCGCTGAAGGCCGACGGGCTCTCGAAGTCCTACGGGTCCCTGGAGATCTTCACCGGTGCCGACCTCGCCATCGACCGCGGCTCCCGCGTGGTCGTGCTCGGCCTCAACGGCGCCGGCAAAACCACCCTTCTGCGACTCCTCGCCGGAGTGGAGACCCCCGATTCCGGCGAGGTCATCGCCGGGCACGGCCTGCGCCTCGGCTACTACGCACAGGAGCACGAAACCCTCGACGGTGACCGCACCGTCCTGGACAACATGCAGCGCGCCGCCGGCGATATGGCTGAAGTGGAGGTGCGCAAGATCCTCGGCTCGTTCCTCTTCACTGGGGACGATGTGCACAAGCCCGCGCGAGTCCTCTCCGGCGGCGAGAAGACCCGCCTGGCCCTCGCCACGCTGGTGGTCTCCAGCGCCAACGTCCTCCTGCTCGATGAGCCCACCAACAACCTCGACCCCGCCAGCCGTGAGGAGATCCTCGGTGCCCTCCACGCCTTCGAAGGCGCGATCGTGCTGGTCAGCCACGACCCGGGCGCCGTGCGCGCCCTCAACCCGGAGCGCGTGCTCGTGATGCCGGATGCGACCGAGGATCTGTGGGGCCCCGACTACGAGGAGCTGATCGAGCTCGCCTGACGCAGTGCTGCGTCCCGTGTGTTCAACGGGTCACCACCGTCTGCGACCTGCACGATCACCGGGCCGGCTCTTGTAGGATGGGGCGGACATGCGCCCGCGACCGGGACGAGCCCGAACGAGAGCGCTCAGAGACTATCGAGGAGACCCATGGCAACGAGCAACGACCTCAAGAACGGCATGGTGCTGAAGATCGACAACGGCCTCTGGCAGGTCGTGGAGTTCCTGCATGTGAAGCCCGGCAAGGGCCCGGCCTTCGTGCGCTCCAAGCTCAAGAACGTCCTCACCGGCAAGACCGTGGACAAGACCTTCAACGCCGGCGTCAAGGTCGAGACCGCCACCATCGATCGCCGCGACATGCAGTACTCCTACAAGGACGGCGACATGTTCGTCTTCATGGACACCAGCACGTGGGAGCAGACCAACCTCACCGAAGAGCTCGTCGGCGACAGCGCTGACTACATGCTCGAAGGCCAGGACATCGTTATCGCCTTCCACGAGGGCAACCCGCTGTTCGTGGAGCTGCCGCCGTCGGTGGTCCTCACCATCACCCACACCGAGCCGGGCCTGCAGGGCGACCGCTCCTCCGGCGGCACCAAGCCCGCCACCCTCGAAACCGGCAAGGAGATCCAGGTGCCGCTGTTCCTCGAACAGGACACCAAGGTCAAGGTCGACACCCGCACCGGCGAATACACCGGGCGCGCCTGAGCATGACCGACCTCCCCCTTCCGGAGCGCGACGGAGCGGACGTCGAGCTCGTCCGCTCCGTCGCTGCGGACACCTCCGGCTTCAGCGCCACCACCCGCGCACGCCTGCGCGCCGTCGATGTGCTGTTCGAAGCCGATCTGCGCGGCGCCGACACCGCCGAGATCGCCGAGAGCCGCACCCAGCGCTCCACGGCCCAGACCACCCTGCCCGAACGGGTCCGCGCCTTCGCCGACCTCTACGCCCGCCACCGCGCAGATGTCGACGACGCTCTGCACACCCACTCCGAAGCGTGGCAGCTGTCGCGCATGCCGGCCGTGGACCGTGCCATCCTGCGCCTGGGCACAGCGGAGATCCTCTTCTCCGAGCAGGACACCCCGCCGGCGATCATCATCCGCGAGTACGTCCGGATCGCGGAGCAGATCTCCACGGAGAAGTCGCCCGCGTTCGTCAATGCGCTCCTGCAGCGGATCGCCGACATGAAGGAGCTCCTCGGCTGAACCCGTCGGCCCGGGCGCTCCGCCCACCCGCCCTTTAAAATCGCGTCCAGAGAGGCGCGGAAGGGAGCCACACATGACCGATACACCCACCACCCGCACCGAGGTCCTCCGGGCGGACGAGATCAGCCGAGCGCTCACCCGCATCGGCTTCGAGATCGTCGAAGCGCAGAAGGGCGAAGACGACTTCGTCATCCTCGGCATCCACAACCGCGGCGTCCCCCTCGCACGCCGCATCGGCGAATCGCTGCGCCGCACCGGCGCCACTGACCGCGAGATCGACGACTTCGTCGGCACCCTGGACATCACCATGTTCCGCGACGACCTCGCTCAGCACCCCACGCGCGTCCCGTACTCCACGGACCTGCCGCCCAGCGGCATCGACGGCCGCACCGTCGTCCTCGTCGACGACGTCCTCTTCTCCGGCCGCACCATCCGCGCCGCATTGGACGCCCTCAGCTCCCTGGGCCGCCCGCGCAACGTGCGCCTGGCCGTCCTCGTGGACCGCGGCCACCGCGACCTGCCGATCCGCGCAGACTTCGTCGGCAAGAACCTCCCCACCTCCCGCCGCGAAGCCGTCCGCGTCCACCTCACCGAGACCGACGGCGACGACGCTGTCCTCCTCGAACGCCCCCTCACCGAGGAGGAGACCCGATGAAGCACCTCATCTCCATCGACGACCTCACCCGCCAGGACGCCATCGACGTCCTCGACACCGCGGAGCACATGGCGCAGACCCAGTCCCGCTCCATCCGCAAACTCCCCACCCTCGTGGGCCGCACCGTGGTCAACCTCTTCTTCGAGGACTCCACCCGCACCCGCATCTCCTTCGAAGCGGCCGCCAAGCGCCTCAGCGCCGACATCATCAACTTCTCCGCCAAGGGCTCCAGCCTGTCCAAAGGGGAGTCTCTGAAGGACACCGCGCTCACCCTCGACGCCATGGGGGCGGACGCCATCGTGGTCCGCTCCTCCTCCTCGGGCGCCGCGCACCTGCTCGCCAATGCCGGCTGGATCGACAAGCCGATCGTCAACGCCGGTGACGGCACTCACGAGCACCCCACGCAGGCGCTGCTGGACGCGTACACGCTGCGCCGCCGCCTCGTGGAGGGGCCGACGGGCTCCGACCTCGCCGGCAAGCGGGTCATCATCGTCGGCGACATCCTGCACTCCCGCGTGGCCCGCTCCAACGTGAAGCTGCTCAGCCTGCTCGGAGCATCCGTCACCCTCGTCGCACCGCCCGCCCTCATCCCCATCGGCGTCCAGTCGTGGCCGTGCGAGGTGTCCTACAGCCTGGACGCCGCCATCGCCGAAGGCGCCGACGCCGTGATGATGCTGCGCGTGCAGCGCGAGCGCATGGTCGGCGGCGGATTCTTCCCCACCGAAGGGGAGTACTCCCGCCGGTTCGGCCTGTCCACCGACCGCGCCGACCGCCTCCCGGACCACGCCGTCGTCCTGCACCCCGGCCCGATGAACCGCGGATTCGAGATCGCCAGCGATGTCGCCGACGGTCCCCGCAGCGTCATCGTCGAGCAGGTCAACAACGGCGTCAGCGTCCGCATGTCCGTCCTCTACCACGTCCTCGCAGCCCACACGGAGGAAGCATCATGACCTCGATCCTCATCACCGGCGCCTCGCTGTACGGCGACACCATCGCCGACGTCCTCATCGACGGCGAGGACATCGTCGCCGTCGGCCCCGAAGCGACCGGCCGCGTCACCGCCACCACCGAAAAGGTCGACGGCACCGGATGCATCCTCCTGCCCGGCCTCGTGGACCTCCACACCCACCTGCGCGAACCGGGCGGCGAAGAGGCCGAAACCGTCGACACCGGCACCATGGCCGCAGCCCGCGGCGGCTTCACCGCCGTGCACGCCATGGCCAACACCACCCCCACCGCCGACACCGCCGGTGTTGTGGAGCAGGTGCACCAGCGCGGTCAGGAAGCCGGGCACTGCGACGTGTTCCCCATCGGCGCGGTCACCGTCGGCCTCGAAGGCGAACGCCTCGCCGACCTCGGTGCCATGGCCGAATCCGCTGCCCGCGTCCGCGTCTTCTCCGACGACGGCAAATGCGTGTTCGACCCCCTCCTCATGCGCCGCGCCCTCGAATACGTCAAGACCGTCAACGGCGTGATCGCGCAGCACGCGCAGGACCCCGCCCTGACCCCCAACGCGCAGATGCACGAAGGCGCCGTCAGCGCCGAGATCGGCCTCATGGGCTGGCCCGCCGTCGCCGAGGAGTCGATCATTGCGCGCGACGTCCTGCTCGCCGAGCACGTCGGCTCCCGCCTGCACGTGTGCCACCTGTCCACCGCCGGCAGCGTCGACATCATCCGGTGGGCGAAGCAGCGCGGCATCGCCGTCACCGCCGAAGTGACCCCGCACCACCTCATCCTCACCGACGAGAAGGCCCGCACCTACAGCGCCCGCTACAAGGTGAACCCGCCGCTGCGCACCCAGAAGGACGTCAACGCCGTCCGCGAAGGACTCGCCGACGGCACCATCGACATCGTCGCCACCGACCACGCCCCGCACCCGCGGGACGCGAAGGACACCGAATGGGACCGCGCCGCCTTCGGCATGACCGGGCTGGAGACCGCCCTCAGCATCGTGCAGGCCACCATGGTGGACACCGGCCGCCTCACCTGGCGGGACGTCGCCCGCATCATGAGTGAGAAGCCCGCCCAGATCGGGCTCGACGCCCGCCACGGCCGCCCCATCGCGGCAGGGGAGCCGGCGAACCTGCTGCTGTGGGACCCGTCGACCACCGCCACCGTGGACCCCGCCGACCACGCCTCGCGCTCCTCCAACACCCCCTTCGAGGGAATGGACCTGCCCGGCACGAACCGCGCCACCATATTCAACGGCCGGTTCACCGTGCGCGACGGGGAGCTCGTGCATGGATGAGCTCCTCAGACCCGACCGCTTCATGCCGCTGGCGGTCCTCGGCGTCCTGTTCATCGGCATCCTCGTCGCCATGTGGTTCGGATGGAAGAACCGCACCGACTCCGACTCCGACCTCCCTGAACCGCTCCCGGTCTCGAACCTCGACCTTCCCAGTGAGGACGAGATGACCGAAGCGGTCGAGGAGCACCCGGCGCCGTCCGCCTCGGACCGCTGGGAGGCCGACGGGATCTACGTCTCCACCACGAAGGCGCGCCAGCCGCTGGAACGGGTCACCGTCCACAACATGGGCGCCCGCAGCGAAGTGACCGTCCGCCTCGGCAGCGACCGCATCCAACTGGTCCGCTCCGGCGCCACCAGCTTCGAAATCCCCATGCAGTCCGTTCTGCAGATCACCACCGCGCGCGGCATGGCCGGCAAGGTCGTCGGCAGGAACGGCCTGTCCGTCATCCGCTGGCGACTGGGGGAGCGGGAACTGGACACCGGCATCCGCTTCCACACCCGTGACGACCACAACGAATTCCTGACCCGCAGCACCACAATCCACCAGGAGAACTCATGACGCGCGATGGCGCCCTTCTGATCCTCGAAGACGGCACAGTCTTCCGCGGCGACGCCTACGGCGCGCGCGGCACCACCCTCGGCGAAGTGGTCTTCACCACCGGGATGACCGGCTACCAGGAGACCCTCACCGACCCCTCCTACACGGGCCAGATCGTGGTGCAGACAGCCCCGCACATCGGCAACACCGGCACCAACGCCGAGGACATGGAGTCCTCCCGCATCTGGGCCGCCGGATACGTTGTGCGCGACGCCGCCCGCCGCACCTCCAACTGGCGCAGCGAGAAGCCCCTCGTCGACGCCCTCACCGACGCCGGGATCGTCGGCATCGCCGGCATCGACACCCGCGCCCTCACCCGTCGGCTGCGGGAGTCCGGCGCCATGCGCGGCGGCATCTTCTCCGGCCCCGCCCTCGACCAGGCCGACGAGGCTGCCCTCCTCGAGCAGGTCCGCACCGCTCCCACCATGGAAGGCGCCTCCTTCGTGGACGAGGTGACCACCCGCGAGGCGTACATCATCCCCGCGGAGGGCGAGAAGATCGGCACCGTTGCGGCGCTCGACCTCGGCATCAAGTCCGCCACCCCGCGCCACATGGCCGCCCGCGGACTCGACGTCCATGTCCTGCCAGCCGCCTCGGGCATCGAGGACATCCTCGCGATCAGCCCCGACGCGGTCTTCTTCTCCAACGGCCCCGGTGATCCCGCCACCGCCGATGAGCAGGTGGAGGTGCTGCGTGAGGTCCTGCGCCGCGGCCTGCCGTTCTTCGGCATCTGCTTCGGCAACCAGCTGCTCGGCCGCGCCCTCGGCTTCGGCACCTACAAGCTCAAGTACGGCCACCGCGGCATCAACCAGCCCGTGCAGCGCCTTTCCACCGGCCAGGTGGAGATCACCAGCCACAACCACGGATTCGCTGTCGACGCACCCATCGGCGAGGCCGTCACCGCCCCGCACAACGACGGCGAGTTCGGCCGGGTCCGCGTCAGCCACGTCTGCCTGAACGACGACGTGGTCGAAGGCCTCCACCTGGAGGACCGGCCCGCGTTCTCCGTCCAGTACCACCCCGAATCCGCGTCCGGCCCGCACGACGCCAACTACCTGTTCGACGCCCTCGTGGACATGATCCGCACCCACCGCGCAGGAAAGGACTCCTGATGCCCCGCCGCACTGACATCTCCTCCGTCCTCGTCATCGGCTCCGGCCCGATCGTCATCGGCCAGGCCGCCGAGTTCGACTACTCCGGCGCTCAGGCGTGCCGCGTCCTGAAGGAAGAGGGCCTGCGGGTCATCCTCGTCAACTCCAACCCGGCGACCATCATGACCGACCCGGAGATGGCCGACGCCACCTATGTCGAGCCCATCGACCCGGACGTCATCCGCACCATCATCGCCAAGGAACGGCCCGACGCGATCCTGCCGACCCTCGGCGGGCAGACCGCGCTCAATGCCGCCATCGCGCTCGATGAGCGCGGCATTCTCAAGGAGTTCGGCTGCGAACTCATCGGCGCCTCCATCCCCGCCATTGAGAAGGCGGAGGACCGCCAGCAGTTCAAGGACGTGGTGGAGCGCGCCGGTGCCGAATCGGCCAGGAGCCGCATCTGCAACTCCATGCAGGAATGCCTCGACGCCGCTGACGAGCTCGGCTACCCGATGGTGGTCCGGCCGTCCTTCACCATGGGCGGCCTCGGCTCCGGCATGGCGTACGACGAAGAGGACCTGCGGCGCATTGCTGGCGACGGCCTCCACTACTCGCCCACCACCGAGGTGCTCCTCGAGGAGTCCATCCTCGGCTGGAAGGAGTACGAACTGGAGCTGATGCGCGACCGCAACGACAACTGCGTGGTCGTCTGCTCCATCGAGAACGTGGATCCCGTCGGCGTCCACACCGGTGACTCCATCACCGTGGCCCCGGCGATGACGCTCACCGACGTGGAGATGCAGAAGATCCGCGACATCGGCATCGCCATCATCCGCGAGGTCGGCGTCGACACCGGCGGCTGCAACGTCCAGTTCGCGATCCACCCCACCACGGGCCGCATCGTCGTCATCGAGATGAACCCGCGCGTCTCCCGCTCGTCGGCGCTCGCCTCCAAGGCGACCGGCTTCCCGATCGCGAAGATCGCCACCCGAGTCGCCCTCGGCTACACCCTGGACGAGATCCGCAACGACATCACCGGCACCACCCCCGCCAGTTTCGAACCCGCCCTCGACTACATCGTGGTGAAGGTTCCGCGCTTCGCGTTCGAGAAGTTCCCCGCCGCCGACCCCACCCTCACCACCACCATGAAGTCGGTCGGTGAGGCGATGGCGCTCGGCCGCAGCTTCACCGAAGCGCTCGGCAAGGCGCTGCGCTCCATCGACGTCAAGGGCGCCGGGTTCCACTGGCGCGGAGACGCCCCCACCGGGGAGGAGCTGGACGCCCTCATCGAGCAGGCCGCCACCCCCACGGATCGCCGCCACGTGCAGGTGCAGCAGATCCTCCGCGCCGCCGCCTGCGGCGACCGCGGGGCCGACGAGCTCATCGACCGGCTCTACGAATCGACCGGCATCGACCCGTGGTTCCTCGACCAGATCCTGCTCGTCAACGAAGTGGCCGCCGAACTGCGCGACGCCGCCGTGCTCGACGAGCCGCTGCTGCGCCGCGCCAAGCGCCACGGCCTCAGCGACGAACAGGTCGCTGAGATCCGCGGCATCAACGACGACGTCGTGTTCGGGGTCCGCAAGGCCCTCGGCGTGGTGCCCGTGTTCAAGACCGTCGACACCTGCGCCGCCGAATTCGAGTCCCGCACCCCCTACTACTACTCCTGCTTCGATGAGGAGACCGAGGTGGAGCCGCGGGAGAAGCCGGCCGTGC
The DNA here is from genome assembly GCF_022347125.1 of Helcobacillus sp. ACRRO. Lineage (NCBI taxonomy): Bacteria > Bacillati > Actinomycetota > Actinomycetes > Micrococcales > Dermabacteraceae > Helcobacillus > Helcobacillus sp. ACRRO. Next base: position 29,178 of record NZ_JAKRNG010000004.1, on the reverse strand, counting down.
TGATCCTCGGCTCCGGTCCGAACCGCATCGGCCAGGGCATCGAGTTCGACTACTCGTGCGTCCACGCCGCCATTGCGCTGCGCAACCCGGAGCTCGGGTACGACTACGAGACCGTCATGATCAACTGCAACCCGGAGACGGTCTCCACCGACTACGACATCGCTGACCGCCTCTACTTCGAACCGCTCACCTTCGAGGACGTCCTCGGGGTGTACGAAGCGGAGAAGGCCGCCGGCCCCGTCGCCGGTGTGATCGTGCAGCTCGGCGGCCAGACCCCGCTGTCGCTCGCGCGCCGCCTCGAAGAGGCCGGTCTGCCGATCATCGGCACCAGCCCCCACGCCATCGACATGGCGGAGGACCGCGGCCACTTCGGCTCCGTGCTGCAGGACGCGGACCTGCCCGCCCCTCCGTACGGCACCGCCTACCAGCTCGACGGCGCCCTCGAGGTCGCGAACACCGTCGGCTACCCCGTCCTGGTGCGCCCCTCGTACGTGCTCGGCGGCCGAGGCATGGAGATCGTGTACGACGACGAGCAGCTCCGCTCCTACGTCCAGCGCAACCTCCCCGAATCCGGCCGCGCCGACGCCCCGATCCTCATCGACCGGTTCCTCGACACCGCCATCGAGATCGACGTCGACGCCCTGTTCGACGGCGAGGAGCTGTTCATGGGCGGCGTCATGGAGCACATCGAAGAGGCCGGCATCCACTCCGGTGACTCCGCCTGCACCCTCCCGCCGATCTCCCTGTCCGATGCCCAGTGCGAACGCATCCGCGAATCCACCGAGGCGATCGCCCGCGGCGTCGGGGTGCGCGGACTGATCAACATCCAGTTCGCGATGACGCAGGACATCCTGTACGTGATCGAAGCGAACCCGCGCGCCTCCCGCACCGTCCCGTTCGTCGCGAAGGCGACCGGGGTGCCGCTGTCCCGCGCCGCCGCCCTGATCATGGCCGGCTCTTCGATCCAGGACCTGCGCGAGCGCGGCGTGCTCCCGGCCGAGGGCGACAACACCCTCATGCCGCTGACCCAGCCGATCGCGGTCAAGGAGGCCGTGCTGCCGTTCAAGCGCTTCCGCACCGCCAGCGGCCGCTCTGTGGACTCCATCCTCGGCCCCGAGATGCGCTCCACCGGCGAGGTGATGGGCATGGACCGCACCTTCCCGCGCGCCTTCGCGAAGGGGCAGCTCGCCATCGCCGGGAAGGGCCTGCCCACCAGCGGCACCGTGTTCATCTCCGTCGCCGATTCGGAGAAGCGCGCCATCGTGTTCCCCGCGAAGCGCCTGCTCGACCTCGGCTTCGAGATCGTCGCCACCGCCGGCACCGCCGGCATCCTCCGCCGCAACGGCGTGGACTGCACCCTCACCCGCAAGAAGTCCGAAGCGGCCGACGGCAGCAGTGAGCCCACCATCATCGACCTGATCGACACCGGGAAGATCGACATGGTGGTCAACACCCCGACCGGCTCGTCCGCGCGGGCCGACGGGTACGCGATCCGTGCCTCCACCACCTCAATCGACGTGCCCATCATGACGACGATCTCGGAGTTCTCCGCGGCTGTGCAGGCCATCGAATCCCTCGCCGACGGGCCCTTCGACGTCATGTCGCTGCAGGAGCACCAGCGGGACCTGGAGGGCGTGCGCCGATGAGCTTCGGAACCGATCTGCAGGCGTCCGTCGCCGAACGCGGCCCGATCGTCGCCGGCATCGACCCCCACGCCTCCGTTCTGGAGCAGTGGGGCCTGCCGAACACCGCGGCCGGTGCCCGTGACCTGTCCCTGCGCATGCTCGAGGCGGTCCAGGGCCGGGTCAGCGCGATCAAGCCGCAGGCCGCGTTCTTCGAACGCTTCGGCGCCGACGGGTTCGCCGTCCTCGAGGAGCTGCTGCAGGCCGCCCGCGCCGCGGGCGTCCTCACGATCCTCGATGCGAAGCGCGGCGACATCGGCTCCACGATGGGTGCCTACGCTGAGGCGTTCCTCGCGCCCGGCGCACCGATGGAGGTCGACGCCCTGACCGTCTCCCCGTACCTCGGCTACGGCTCCCTCGAGCCCGCCGCCGAACGGGTGTGCTCAGCCGGCAAGGGCATGTTCGTCCTCTCCCTCACCTCCAACCCCGACGGCCCCGAAGTGCAGCACGCCCGCACCGCGGACGGCGTTCCGGTCGCCTCCGTGATGGCTCGCCACGCCGCCGAGGCGAACGCTCAGGCGCGCGCCGCGGGGGAGTGGGGGAGCGTCGGACTCGTCGTCGGTGCGACCATCGGCTCGGCCGCCGCGGACCTCGGCATCGATCTGGACGCCGTGGGCGGGCCGCTGCTCGCTCCCGGATTCGGTGCCCAGGGCGCCGGTCCCGCACAGCTGCGCAGCGTGTTCGGCTCTGCCGCGCCGCGCGTGCTGGTGTCGATGTCGCGTTCGCTGATGGCGGCCGGCCCCGATGCCGGTGCGATCAGCGCTGCCTGCGAGAGCACCCGCGCCGACTACGCGCTCTGACCGGCCACGCGCCTGTCTGGGGATTCATCCCCGAGAGGGTGGGTTCTGACCATATCGCTCCGCTATCCTCAGTCGTGAGCGGGATCGCAGGCACACCCGGTGCTGTGCACCCGTCGGCCATTGGAATGAAGAGGTGACGAAGATGGCTCTTCCGACACTGACCCCCGAGACGCGCGCCGCTGCGCTCGAGAAGGCGGCGCGGCTCCGTCAGGAGCGGGCCGCGGTCAAGGCGCGCCTGAAGTCCTCGACCGGCAGCCGAGCGGACGAGATCCGCCGCCTGCTCGGCGAGGTCGACGAGTCCGAGGCCGTAGCGCGGCTCAAGGTCTCCGCCATGCTCGAATCGCTGCCCGGCATCGGCAAGGTGAAGGCAGCGCAGATCATGGAGGAGATCGGCATATCGCCGTCCCGCAAAATGCGCGGCCTGGGACGCCACCAGGCGCAGAAGCTCCTTGACCACTTCGCCGACTGACTGACTGATTGAGACACGTGACGACCCCTTCCTCTCGAACCCCCCGTACGACCCCCTCGCCGGCGGCTGAACCAGCCCGCGTGACCGTTCTGGCCGGTCCCACAGCCGTCGGCAAGGGCACGGTCGTGAACCGCCTGCTGGAGAAGCAGCCGAACCTCCACCTGTCGGTCTCGGCGACCACCCGGCCGCCGCGCCCCGGTGAGAAGGACGGCGAGCACTACCACTTCGTCAGCGAGGACGAGTTCACCTCCCTCGTGGACGCAGGCGACATGCTGGAATGGGCCATCGTGCACGGCAAGCACCGCTACGGCACCCCGCGCGGCCCCGTCGTCGAACAGCTCCAGGCGGGCCGGCCCGTCCTGCTCGAGATCGACCTCGCCGGCGCCCGCCAGGTGCGCGCCTCAATGCCGGAGGCGCAGTTCGTGTTCCTCGCCCCGCCGTCCCGCGAAGAACTGGTCCGCCGCCTCATCGGCCGCGGCACCGAAACCGCTGAGGAGCGCGAACGCCGGCTGCTCACCGCTGAGACCGAGATGGCGGCCGAAAAGGAATTCGATCTGACGATCGTCAACGACGACCTCGACCGTGCCGTTGAGGAGCTCGCCCGCGTCATCGGCGTGGGAGACGTCACCGCCGCCTGAGGCGGCCGCTCCTTCCACCCGAACACCCCACCGCCTATGATGGTGGGTTGCAGTACGAACCGCTCGATGAAAGGACACCTGTGTCCGGAACAGTCGCACAGCCCGAAGGCGTCACGAATCCGCCGATCGACCGTCTCCTGGAGACCGTCGATTCGAAGTACGCTCTCGTGCTCTACTCGGCGAAGCGTGCTCGCCAGATCAACTCCTACTACTCGCAGATGGAGGACGGCCTCCTCGAGCACGTGGGACCGCTGATCGACACTGATCCGCAGGAGAAGCCGTTGTCGATCGCGCTGCGCGAGATCGATGAAGGCCTGCTCACCGCCAAGGAGCATGATGACTCCGAGCCGGAGAAGCCAGCGCGTCAGCCGCTCAAGCTCGGCGATGACGCCCCCGAGGCACCGATCAGCTTCGAACTCTGAGCACCCCCGGACCCGGCATGACGCATCAGCCCCTGGCAGGTGAGCGCATCGTCGTCGGCGTCACTGCGGGAATCGCCGCGTACAAGGCCGCGCATATCGTGCGCGGCCTTGCCGCGTGGGGAGCGGACGTCCGCGTCATCCCCACCCCGTCCTCCCTCGAGTTCGTCGGCGCCGCCACCTGGGAGGCCCTCACCGGGCACCGCGTCCTCACCTCCGTGTTCGAGGACGTCGACCAGGTCGCGCACGTCGCCACCGGCCAGGACGTCGACGCGATCCTCATCGCCCCCGCCACTGCGGACTTCCTCGCCCGCGCCCGCATGGGCCGAGCCGACGACCTGATGACCGCCTCCCTCCTCGTGGCCCGCGGCCCCGTCATCATGGCGCCCGCCATGCACACCGAAATGTGGGAGCACCCCGCCACCCGCGACAACGTGACCGTCCTGCGCGAGCGGGGAATCGACGTGATGGAGCCCGCCGTCGGCCGCCTCACCGGCCCCGACTCCGGGCCCGGCCGCCTGCCCGAACCCGAGCAGATCCTCCACCGCGTCCTCGCGACCCTGCGCGCACCCCGCGCCGCCGCACCCACCGGCAGCGCCCGCGCTGCCGCTGCTGGCGCGCCCCTGCGCGACCTCGCCGGCCGACGGGTCCTCATCACCGCCGGCGGCACCCGCGAAGCGATCGACCCGGTCCGCTTCATCTCCAACCACTCCTCCGGCAAACAGGGCGTCGCCCTCGCCCATGCTGCCGCAGCCCGCGGCGCCGATGTCACCCTCATCCTCGCCGGCGCCGTCACCGAACCGCTGCCCACCGGCATCGCCGTGGAGCGCGTCGACTCCGCTGCCGAGCTCGCCGAGGCCGTCCACCGCCACGAAGCAGACCACGACGCCGTCATTATGGCCGCCGCCGTCAGTGACTTCGCCCCGACCGGTGGGGGAGCGGGCAGCAAGCTGAAGAAGACCTCGCCGAAGGCCGGCCTCACCCTCCAGATGGAACAGACCGAGGACATCCTCCGCAGCCTTGTGACGAATCGTGAACGCGCCGGCAGCGGGCCTACTGTCATCGTCGGCTTCGCCGCCGAAACCGGTGACGAGCACGCCACCGCGCTGGACCACGCGCGCGACAAGGCTCGCCGCAAGGGCGCGGACCTCCTCGCATTCAACAACGTTGCGGAGCACGCATTCGGCTCCGCGGACAATGCCGTCGTACTGTTGGACGGCTCCGGCAGCGAGATCGACCGTGCTGACGGCACCAAAACGGATGTCGCCCACGCCATCCTCACCGCCATCGCCCGCCTGCTCACCCCGAGCGGCGGAGCCTCTGACCCCGAACGAAAAGGACGCCGAGAATGACCCAGGGACTGCGCTACTTCACCTCCGAGTCGGTCACCGGCGGCCACCCGGACAAGATCTGCGACCAGATCTCCGACGCCATCCTCGACGACATGCTCGCCCAGGACCCCAGCTCCCGGGTCGCCGTCGAAACCCTCGTCACCACCGGCCTCGTCCACATCGCCGGCGAAGTTCGGACCGAAGGCTACTCGGACGTCAACCGCATCGTCCGCGACACCATCCGGAAGATCGGCTACGACTCCTCCGAGAAGGGCTTCGACGCCGACTCCTGCGGCATCGAAGTGTCCATCGGCAACCAGTCCGAGGACATCGCCCTCGGCGTGGACACCTCCCACGAGCACAAGTCCGGCCTCACCGAGACCGGCAACCTTCAGGGCGCCGGCGACCAGGGCCTCATGTTCGGCTACGCCTGCAACGACACCCCCGAACTGATGCCGCTGCCGATCCACAGTGCGCACCGCCTCGCCCTCAACCTCACCACCGCCCGCGAAGACGGCATCCTGCCGTTCCTCCGCCCCGACGGCAAGACTCAGGTGACCATCGGCTACGACGACGACAACATCGCCCGCAGCGTCGAGGCGATCGTCGTCTCCAGCCAGCACGCCGCCGACGTCGACCTCGCCGACCAGCTCACCCCCGGCATCCGCCAGGTGGTCATCCAGCCCGTCCTCGACGAGCTGGCCGAGCTCGGCCTCGACACCTCCCAGACCCGCCTCCACATCAACCCCACCGGCCGCTTCATCATCGGCGGTCCAAAGGGGGACGCCGGCCTGACCGGCCGCAAGATCATCGTCGACACCTACGGCGGCATGGCCCGCCACGGCGGCGGCGCATTCTCCGGCAAGGACCCGTCGAAGGTGGACCGCTCCGCCGCGTACGCGCTGCGCTGGGTGGCGAAGAACGTCGTCGCCGCTGGGCTCGCTGAGCGCTGCGAAGTGCAGGTCGCCTACGCCATCGGTGTGGCGGCGCCCGTCGGCCTGTACGTGGACACCTTCGGCACCGGCAAGGTCGCCGACTCCGCCCTCGCCTCCGCCATCACGAAGGTGTTCGATCTGCGACCCGATGCCATCATCGAGCAGCTCGACCTGCTGCGCCCGATCTTCTCCCAGACCTCCGTGGGCGGCCACTTCGGCCGCGAGCTGCCGGACTTCGAGTGGGAGAAGACCACCCGCATCGACGAGCTCACCCGCGCCCTGTGAGCGCCGAGGCCGCCTCCATCCGCTGGGGGGCCGACGGGCTCATCCCCGCCGTCGTGCAGGACCACACCAGCCGTGAGGTGCTCATGCTCGGCTACATGGACGCCGAAGCGCTGCGCCGCACCCTCGAGGAGGGCCGCGTCACCTTCTGGTCCCGCTCCCGCCGCGAATACTGGCGCAAGGGCGACACCTCCGGCCACGCCCAGTACGTGCGCCGCGCCCGCCTCGACTGCGACGCCGACACCATCCTCATCGAGGTGGAACAGATCGGCGCGGCCTGCCACACCGGCACCCGCACCTGCTTCGAGGAGGAGGGCGCCGACGGGTCCGTGCGCGGCCGGGACCTGCCCGCAACCATCGACGCTGCCCCAGAGGAGACCACGCAGTGAGCACCGAGCAGTCCCGCACTATGCAGAGCGCCCAGATCTACCCCGAGCAGATCCAGGGCCTCACCAGTGAACGCCTCGGCGAGGTCTGGCCGGACCGCGAACAGTTCCGGGTCCTCGCCGCGCAGCAGCGTGTGGTGCCGGTGGTGCACCGCGTCCTCGCTGACCAGGACACCCCCATCAGCGTGTACCGCAAACTCACCGCCGCCACCGGCACCGACGGCACGTTCCTGCTGGAATCCGGTGGCGAAGGGGAGGACGCCCGCTGGTCGTTCATCGGCACCCGCGCCCGCGCTTCTCTCACCGAGAAGGACGGCGCCGCCCGCTGGTTCGGCGACGTCCCCGCCTCCGTCCCCACCGACGGGGACCCCCTGGAGGCACTGCGCGCCACCGCGGATGAGTTCCGTGCGGCGCGCCTGCCGAACCTGCCGCCGTTCACCGGTGGCCTCGTCGGCTTCATCGCGTACGACGCCGTCCGCCGCTGGGAGCGACTCGGCGAGAAGCCCGCCGACGAGATCGGCACCCCCGATCTGTGCATGCTGCTCGCCGAAGACGTCGCCGTGTACGACCACGTCGACTCCACCGTGCTGCTCGTCGCCAACGCCCTCAACATCAACGCCCTCGACACCGGGGTCGACGCCGCCTACGACGCCGCCCTGCAGCGCCTCGAGGTGATGCGCCGGGCTCTCGCCGCCCCTGTGGACACCGCGCCCGTGGTGTACGAGAACCGCGACGGCGACGGCGGCACCTCCCACCTCGACCAGGCCCTCTTCGAAGAGATCGTCCGCACCGCTGTGGACCGCATCCGCGACGGCGACATCTTCCAGGTGGTGCCGTCCCGCCGCGTCTCCCACGACAGTGCCGCCGACCCCCTGGACGTGTACCGGGTGCTGCGCCGCCTCAACCCCAGCCCGTACATGATGCTGGTGCGCGCGCACGACGGCGACGGGAACCCGATCGACATCGTCGGCGCCAGCCCCGAAACCCTCGTCCGCGTCCGCGCCGGCGAAGCGATGACCTACCCCATCGCCGGGTCCCGCCCGCGCGGCCGCACCGCGGAGGAGGACGCCCACCTGCGTGACGACCTCCTCGCCGACCCGAAGGACGCCAGCGAGCACGTCATGCTCGTGGACCTGTCCCGCAATGACCTGCAGAAGGTGTGCGAACCCGGCAGTGTGGTGGTGCGCGAATTCAAGCACGTGGTGAAGTACTCCCACGTCATGCACATGGTCTCCACCGTCACCGGCCGCCTCCGGGACGGAGCCACCAGCTTCGACGCTCTGCGCGCCACCTTCCCCGCCGGCACCCTGTCCGGCGCGCCGAAGCCCAGCGCCATGCAGATCATCGACGAAGTGGAGCCGGTTTCCCGCGGCATCTACGGCGGCACCGTCGGCTACCTCGACTTCGCCGGCGACATGGACATGGCGATCGCGATCCGCACCACCGTCATGAAGGACGGCCGCGCCCACGTGCAGGCCGGCGGGGGAGTGGTCGCCGACTCCAACCCCACCATGGAGTTCCGCGAATCCGAGCAGAAGGCTGCCGCCGCGGTCCGCGCCGTCGCCTCCGCCGCCACGCTCCGCCCCGACACGCCCGCGCCGCGCACGGAGCCGGGGGCCGACGGGTCCCGAGGGGACGCCTGATGCGCTCACTGAAGCTCCTGCCGCTGCTCGGCATCGCCCTCGGCGCCGGCACCCTCGGCCTCACCCGCACCGTGTGGCTGCACGCCACCGCTATGGACCTGACCGGCACCGCTGTCGCGCAGAACGTCGTCGGCTCCTCCGCCGCACCCGCCGCCGCAGCCCTCGCCGTGGTCGTCATCGCGGCGTTCCTCGCCTCCGCGCTGGCCCGCGGTACCGCCCGCACCGTCATCGCCGGGATCGCGGTCCTCGCCGGGGTCAGTGCCGCCGTCGCCTCCCTGCTGGTGCTGCTCGACCCGGAGGCAGCGGCCGCAGGCGCCGTCTCCGAAGCAACCGGTGTGCTCGGTGGTGAGGTGGTCGCCCGCACCACCACCATGCCGATCCTCGCCGCTCTCGCGGCCTTCGCCGCCGCAGCGGTCGCCAGTGCGCTGACCGTGACGAGCCGCCGCGCCGCACGCGCGGACGGGCAGGACCCGTCGGCCCCCACCGCCAGCCGCTACAGCCGCTCCGCCGACCGCTCCGCCACCGGCGCGAAGACCGCCCGGTCCGACGCCTCCGATTGGGACGCCCTCAGCCGCGGTGACGACCCCACGTGAGCGTGCGCGGCCGAGTCCCTGGCACATGGCACAATAGGGGAGGAGCAGCCCGCTCCTCCCGACCCCTTCCGATCCCGTTCGATGGAGAGATCACCTGATGTCGAAGACCTACATGGTTCCGCCGTCCCCGCCCGCGAACGAGGGCAAGACCCTCGCAGCCTGGGTGCTGTCCGTGCTGGTGGTCGTCGGTGCGATCGTGGCGGCCTTCGGCCTCGCCACCGCGTCGCAGCTGGTCATGATCATCGGCGCCGCCGTCATCGTGGTCGGCCTCATCGCCGGCTTCGGCCTTGCGAAGGCGGGCAAGGGCCAGCCGCGCGAGCACACGGCCTGAGCACTCCCACCTGCTGAACACCGGCGGCCCCGCACCCGGGGCCGCCCCTTTGGCGGCGCCCTGACGAAAGGTTCCCATGAGCACCACTGTTCTGGATTCGATCATCGACGGCGTGCGCGCCGACCTCGACACCCGCCGCGCCGCGACCCCCCTCGCGCGCATCCGCGACCTCGCCGCCGAGACCACCGCCCAGCGGCCCGCCGCCGACGTGTGCGCCCGGCTCGACGGCCGCGACACCGTCGGCCTCATCGCTGAGATCAAGCGCTCCTCACCCTCCAAGGGCGCCCTCGCCGACATTCCCGAACCCGCGGACCTCGCCCGCTCCTATGAGGCCGCCGGCGCCACCGCCATCTCCGTCCTCACCGAACAGCGACGCTTCGGCGGGTCCCTCCACGACCTCGACCGCGTCCGCACCGCAGTCGACATCCCGCTGCTGCGCAAGGACTTCACGGTCGAGGAGTACCAGATCTACGAGGCCCGCGCCCACGGCGCCGACATCGTTCTGCTGATCGTTGCCGCCCTCACTGACGCCCAGCTCGCCGAGCACCTGCAGCTCACCCACGAGCTCGGCATGCGGGCACTCGTCGAAGCGCACAGCGCCGACGAGCTCGAGCGCGCCCTCGCCACCGACGCCCGCCTCATCGGAGTCAACGCCCGCAATCTCAAGACCCTCGACCTCGACCTCGACGGCGCCGCCGCCCTGCTGCCCACCATCCCCGGTGACCGCTTCGCCATCGGCGAATCCGCGGTCCTGAAGAAGGCTCACGTCGAGACGTACGCCCGCCACGGTGCCGACGCGGTCCTCGTCGGCGAAGCCCTCGTCACCGACGGCGACCCGGAAGCGACCGCACGCGACTTCCTCAGCGTTCCCGCGCAGACCGACGAAAGAAGGAACCGATGAACATCACGGACGTCCAGGGACCCTACTTCGGCGAGTACGGCGGCCGCTGGCTCCCCGAAGCGCTCATCCCCGCACTCGACGAGCTCGCCGAAGCATGGGAGAAGGCGAAAGCCGATCCCACCTTCGATGCGGAGGTGCAGCGTCTGTTCCGTGACTACACCGGGCGCCCCTCTCTGCTGACCGAAGTGCCGCGCTTCTCCAGGATCGCCGGCGGTGCCCGCATCTTCCTCAAGCGCGAGGACCTCAACCACACCGGCAGCCACAAGATCAACAACGTTCTCGGCCAGGCCGTTCTCACCAAGCGGATGGGCAAGAAGCGCGTCATCGCGGAGACGGGCGCCGGTCAGCACGGCGTCGCCACCGCCACCGCCGCCGCCCTGCTCGGTCTCGACTGCACCGTCTACATGGGCAGGGTCGACACCGAACGCCAGGCCCTCAACGTGGCCCGCATGCGCCTGCTCGGCGCCGAAGTGATCTCCGTGGAGCAGGGCTCCGCCACCCTCAAGGACGCCATCAACGAGGCGTTCCGCGACTGGGTCGCGAACGTGGAGACCACCCACTACCTGCTCGGCACCGTCACCGGCCCCCACCCGTACCCCACGATGGTGCGGGAGTTCCACTGCTGCATCGGTGAGGAGGCGCGCGACCAGATCCAGGAGCAGATCGGCCGCCTCCCGGACGCGGTCGTCGCCTGCGTCGGCGGCGGTTCCAACGCCATCGGCCTGTTCCACGCGTTCCTCGACGACGAGGACGTCCGAATCATCGGCTGCGAAGCCGGCGGCTCCGGCATCGAATCCGGTGAGCACTCCGCCACCATCAACGCCGGCTCCCCGGGCGTCCTCCACGGCGCTCGCTCCTACGTGATGCAGGACGAGGACGGCCAGACCATCGAATCGCACTCCGTCTCCGCCGGCCTCGACTACCCGAGCGTCGGCCCCGAGCACTCGTTCCTGCACGACATCGGCCGGGTCGACTACCGAGCCGTCAACGACACCGAGGCGATGGAGGCGTTCGCGTACCTCTCCATGACCGAAGGCATCATGCCGGCCATCGAATCGGCGCACGCCCTCGCCGGCGCCATCGATCTCGGCCGCGAGATGGGGGAGGACGCGGTCATCATCGTGAACCTCTCCGGCCGCGGCGACAAGGACGTGCACACCGCCTCCGCCTGGTTCGGCCTCGTCGGCGACGACGGACGCGCCGATCTCGCCGAGATCCGCCGCACCGTCGCCGACGCTCTCGAGAACGCACCCGTCGGCCCCGCTGCGCCGGCCGCACCCGCCGGAAAGGACGAGAACTGACATGACCCGCCTCCGCTCCGCCGACGTCATCGACCGGGCCCGTGCCGAGGGCCGCAGCGCCCTCATCGCCTACCTGCCCGTCGGCTTCCCCACCCTCGACCGCTCCATCGACGCCGCCCACGTCCTCACCCAGTCCGGTGTCGACGCCATCGAATTCGGCGTGCCCTACACCGATCCGGTGATGGACGGCCCCGTCATCCAGCAGGCCGCCGACATCGCCCTGAAGAACGGCACCCGCCCGCGCGACGTCATCGCCGCCATCGATGAGCTCTCCGGCCGCGACTGCGACGCCGCTCTGCTCGTCATGAGCTACTACAACCCGATCCTCGCCTACGGACCCGACGCGTTCGCCCGCGACCTCGCCGCCGCAGGCGGCGCCGGCGTCATCACCCCGGACCTCGTGCCCGACGAAGGCGCCGAATGGATCGACGCCGCAGCGAAGCATGAGGTGGACCGCGTTTTCCTCGTCGCCCCCAGCTCCGACGCGCAGCGCCTGGAGTACGTGGTGCGCAGCGCCAGCGGCTTCATCTACGCCGCCTCCACGATGGGCGTGACGGGCATGCGCGCCTCCGTCGGCTCCCGTGCCCGTGACCTTGTGGACCGCACCCGCCGCGCCGGCGCTGAACGGGTCTGTGTGGGCCTCGGCGTCTCCACCGGCGCACAGGCGGCCGACATCGCCTCCTACGCCGACGGCGTCATCGTGGGCAGCGCGTTCGTCCGCGCCATCCTCGAAGCCGACGACCGCGCCGATGCCCATCGCCGCCTCGAGGCCCTCGCAACGGAGCTGCGCCGCGGCGTGGAGGGCGCATGAGCCTCGCCACCATCCCCAGCCCGACGGTCAACGCGATCTCCCTCGGACCGCTGACGATCCACTTCTACGCCCTCTGCATCCTCACCGGCATCGGTGTGGGTCTGTTCTGGGCGACGAAGCGGTGGCAGAAGCGCGGCGGCACCTCCGACAGCATCTTCGACATCTGCTTCGTCGCGATCATCGCCGGCATCATCGGCGCCCGCCTCTACCACGTGCTGATCACCGACCCGGCCACCTACTTCGGTCCTGGCGGCAACCCGATCGAGATCCTGCAGATCTGGAAGGGCGGCCTCGGCATCGGCGGCGCCGTCGTGGTGGGCGGGCTCGCCGCCTGGGTGATGTGCCGCATGAAGGGCGTGAGCATCGCCGTGCTCGCTGACTCGATCGCACCGGCGCTGTTCGTGTCGCAGGCGATCGGCCGCATCGGCAACTGGTTCAACCAGGAGCTGTACGGCGGCCCCACCGACCTGCCGTGGGGTCTGGACATCACCTGCGAGCAGAACGGCCAGATCATCGCCGGCTGCGTCGCCGGCGCATACCACCCCACCTTCCTGTACGAAGCGCTGTGGAACCTCACCATGTGCGTGCTCGTGCTCGTCATCTCCGAGCGTCTGCGCATCGGCGGCGGCCGCGTCTTCTGGATGTACGTGATGGGCTACTCACTCGGCCGCTCCTGGATGGAGACGATCCGGATCGACGACGCCCCGATCATCGCGGGCCTGCGCATCCACTTGTGGGTGTATCTGATCGTGTTTTTGATCGGCGCGCTCGTGTTCGCGGCCCTGACGGCCCGGTATCGTCGGCGCAGCTGGGAGGCCCGACGGGTGCACGACATCCACGGCCCCACCGCCAGCGCTGCCGGCCCCGACAGCGACGATGAGGACGTCCCGGCGATCGCACGCGCTGTCGACGAGCGCGCCGAGCGCACCGATCAGGACTGATCTCCTGGCACATGCGCGCAATGTGACCTAGACTCGAGACAAGGATCTCGGCGTCGCGACCTGTATGGCTCTAGACCCGATCCCGCATCCGTCCACCCATGCTGGTCCGGCCCGACAAGCAACGAATTGGGTTGAGATGCGCAAAGCGAAGATTGTCTGCACACTTGGTCCGGCGACCAACACCTACGACCAGATCAGGACTCTGATCGAGTCGGGGATGAACGTGGCCCGGATGAACTTCAGCCACGGCACGCACGAGGACCATCGCCAGGTCTACGAGAACATCCGCGCTGCGGCTGACGACCTCGGTCGGTCCGTCGCCGTCCTCATGGACCTGCAGGGCCCGAAGATCCGCCTCGGCAAGTTCGAGAACGGACCTTATGAGCTGAACGTGGGCGACACCTTCACCATCACCACCGATGACATCCTCGGCACGGCCGAGCGCGTCTCCACCACCTTCTCGGGTCTCCCCGGGGACTGCCGCCCCGGCGACATCCTCCTCATCGACGACGGAAAGGTCTCCGTCCGCGTCCTCGAAGTCTCCGACACCGACGTGAAGACCGTGGTCGAGGTCCCCGGCCCCGTCTCCGACAACAAGGGCATCAACCTGCCCGGTGTCGCCGTGTCCGTGCCGGCGCTCAGCGAGAAGGACATCGAGGACCTCCGCTGGGGCCTGGAGCTCGGTGCCGACATGGTCGCCCTGTCCTTCGTGCGGGACGCCCACGACATCGACGGGGTGCACCGCATCATGGACGAGGTCGGCATCCGTCGGCCCGTGATCGCGAAGATCGAGAAGCCCCAGGCGGTGCGCTCCCTGCGCGCCATCGTGTCCGCATTCGACGGCATCATGGTCGCCCGCGGCGACCTCGGCGTGGAACTGCCGCTGGAGCAGGTGCCGCTGGTGCAGAAGCGCACCATCGAGCTGGCGCGCCGCAACGCGAAGCCGGTCATCGTCGCCACCCAGGTGCTGGAGTCGATGATCGAGAATCCCCGCCCCACCCGGGCCGAAGCATCCGACTGCGCCAACGCCATTCTCGACGGCGCCGACGCCGTCATGCTGTCCGGTGAGACCTCCGTGGGCAGCTACCCGTTCGAAGCGGTCCGCACGATGGCCCGCATCATCTCCAACACGGAGCAGAACGGTGCGGACCGCATCATGGAGCTCGGCACCATCCCGCACACCCGCGGCGGCGCCATTACCCGCGCGGCCGCCGAGATCGGCGACCAGCTCTCCGCCCAGTACCTGGTGACATTCACCGAATCCGGTGACACGGCGCGCCGACTGTCCCGGCTGCGCCCCACCATCCCCCTGCTCGCGATCACCCCGTACGACCATGTCGCGAACCAGCTCGGCCTGTCCTGGGGCATCGAGGCCTTCCTGGTGTCGATGCAGAAGAACACCGACGAGATGATCGAGGGCGTGGACCGGCTGCTGCGGGAGAAGAAGGGCCTGCAGCCCGGCGACCTCGTGGTGATCGCCGCCGGTTCGCCCCCGGGCCAGCGCGGCTCCACCAATACGCTGCGCGTGCACCGCATCGGCGACTTCGACGGCACCGCCGCGGCGCGCGTCGAGGCAGAGGCGATCGCGCGCGGCGAGTCCCCGACCCACCGCTGACCCGCGCGGCCGCTCGGCGGCGACTGCCGCGCGGCCCCGTCCGCAGCAGAAGAGCCCCGGAGCGATCCAGGGCTCTTCTGCTGAAACGGTTCTCCCGGGACTGCTGCCCGGGAGGGATGCGGTGCCGGATGCGGGACTCGAACCCGCACGCCCGAAGACAAGGCATTTTGAGTGCCCCGCGTCTACCATTCCGCCAATCCGGCGAATCCGCTGACTGTCCAGCCAGCGGGCCGCTCTAGGATACAGTTGACGGCTTCGCCTCCCACCCGGCCCCGCCGGATCGGTGGTGAACCTCGCACAACCATCCGCGCACGATCGCGAGATCCCAAGGAGGGACCATGACCGACGTCCACGACCCCATCGAGCCGGACACCGCCGCCGAGGCGGACGCCCTCGAGGACACCGCAGCTGATGAGACCGCATCCCGTCAGCGCACCGCCGTGGTCGCCGAAGATGAGTCCCTGATCCGCATGGACATCGTGGAGACCCTCTCCGAAGCGGGCTACGAGGTCCTCGCCGCCGTCGGCGACGGCGCCTCCGCCGTGGAGAAGGTGCGCGAACTGCGCCCCGACATCGTGGTGATGGACGTGAAGATGCCGCAGATGGACGGCGTCACCGCGGCCGAGAAGATCGGCGAGGAGAACCTCGCCCCCGTCGTGATGCTGACCGCCTTCAGCCAGAAGGAGCTGGTGGAGCGGGCCCGTGACGCCGGTGCGTTCGCGTACGTCGTCAAGCCGTTCACCCCGGCTGACCTGCTGCCCGCGATCGAGATCGCCGTCTCCCGCTTCCAGCAGATCACCGCTCTGAACGAAGAGATCAAGGATCTCGGGGATCGGTTCGAGACCCGCAAGCGGGTGGACCGGGCGAAGGGCCTGCTGCAGTCGAACATGAACCTGTCGGAGCCGGATGCGTTCCGCTGGATCCAGAAGACGTCCATGGATCGCCGCCTGACCATGCGCGAGGTCGCCGACGCGGTCATCGACCAGCTCGGCTCCGCCAAGTAGTCCCTGCCGCTCGGCGTGAGCCTCAGTCGCGCGGCGGCAGCATCTGCACGCTCATCATGACGGTGGACAGCAGGCGCTCGTCCTGGTCGCGCACATCCACCATGTAACTGGCGACGGTGCGGCCCAGGTGCCGCGCCGTCGCCGTTGCCGTCACCAGGCCGCTCCGCCCGGACCGGTAGTGGGTGGCGGACGCCGTCGTGCCGACGCCCTGAGCCGTTGGTCCGTAGAGGTTCCTGGCGCGCAGGATCCCCGCGAACGACGCCAGGGACTCCGCCAGCGCGATCGTCGCGCCGCCGTGCAGCAGGCCCGCGGGCTGCGTATTGCCCTGAACGGGCATCGTCATGACGCCGCCGTCCTCAGACAGCTCCGTCAGGCGCATTCCGAGTCGTTCGCAGAGGGTGCCGCGCAGCATGTCGTTGAGCTGGTCGAGTTCAGCGGGGGAGAGGCTGGTCGAAGTCATGGGCCCAGCGTGCCACACTTATGCTCATGAGTGAGCAGTCCTCCCACCAGCGCATCATCCTGATCGACGGCCACGCCATGGCGTTCCGCGCGTTCTTCGCGCTGCCGCCGGAGTCGTTCAAGAACGGTCAGGGCCAGGCCACGAACTCCGTCTACGGGTTCGCCCGCATGGTCTTCAACGTCATCAAGAACGAACAGCCCACTCATATCGCGGTCGCGTTCGACCTCGCCGGCGGCACCTTCCGCGACCGCATCTATGACCAGTACAAGGGCGGGCGCGACGCCACCCCGGAGGAGTTCAAGGGCCAGGTCAAACTGACCCAGAAGATGCTCGACGCCTTCGGCATCACCTGGTACACGGTCGAGGACTACGAAGCGGACGACATCGTCGCCACGCTCGCCACCACCGCGGAGAAGGCGGGGGTGGAGCCGCTGCTGCTCACCAGCGACCGCGACGCGATCCAGCTCGTCACCGACAGGACCACGCTCCTGCAGCCCGTCAAGGGCGTCACGGAGCTGCGGCGCATGGACCCGTCGGCCGTTCAGGAGAAGTACCTGGTGCCGCCCCACCTGTACCCCGACCTCGCGGCCCTGGTGGGGGAGAGCGCCGACAACCTGCCCGGCGTGCCGGGCGTGGGCCCCAAGACCGCCGCGAAGTGGATCGGCCTGTACGGCGACCTCGACGGCATCCTCGAACATGCGGAGGAGATCAAGGGCAAGGCGGGGCAGAGCCTCCGCGACAACCTGGAGGCGGTGCGGCGCAACCGGCAGCTGAACGAAGCGGTCCGTGACCTCGACCTGCCGGGCGACCTCGACACCTGCAGGCTCGGCCGCGGCGACCTGGTCGCCATCAACTCCGTGTTCGACGAACTCTCGTTCGGCCCCACCATCCGCCGCGACATCCCCACCGCCCTCCTCAGCGAATCCTCCCAGAAGGAGGAGCGGGTGATCGTGGCGAACCCCGAACTGCCCGTCATCGAACCGGCCGACGGGGAGCTGAACGCCGTCCTCGGGGAGCACGCCGCCGTCGGCGCCGTGGTGCAGGCCGACGGGACCTGGGCGGAGGGCCAGGCGGACCTCCGCGCCCTGGTGCTGTCCAGCGACACCGCGTCGATCGTGCTGCAGCCCAACGAGCTCGGCGGCGACGACCGCGCCGCCCTCGAGCGCTGGCTGCGCAACAGCGTCATCCCGAAGCGGGCGTTCTCCACGAAGCTGACCGGACACCTCCTGTCCGGCGCGGACCTCCAGGTGCGCGGCTGGGAGTTCGACCTCGCGCTGGCGGAGTTCCTCTGCCGCCCCGATCAGCGGCCGACGGACGAGGCCGGTCTGGCTATGCGCCACCTGCAGGAGGACATTGCGCAGGCCGCGGACTCGGGCGCGCAGCAGTCGCTGGACCTCGACGGTGTGGATTCGCAGGCGCTGGTGCGGCGCGCCTCCGCGGTCCGCCGCATGGTGCCGATGCTGCGCGCCGAACTGGAGGAGCGCGGCGCGCTCGGTCTGCTGCGGGACCTGGAGCTGCCGCTGGCGGTGATCCTGCGGGAGATGGAATCCGTCGGCATCGCCGTGGACCGCGAGAAGCTTGATGAGCTGGATGCTGAGCATGAGCGTCAGCAGGCGCAGGTGGCGGAGGAGGCGTTCAGCCACATCGGTGGCGAGCAGATCAACCTCGGCTCCCCGAAGCAGCTGCAGAGCGTCCTGTTCGACCGCCTCAACATGCCGCCCACCCGGAAGACGAAGACCGGCTACTCCACCGATGCGGAGTCGCTGAACACTCTGTTCGCGCAGACCCAGCATCCGTTCCTGGAGGCGCTGCTGAAGCACCGCGACGTCACGAAGCTGCGCCAGATCATCGAAACGCTGCGGAAGGCCGTGACGCCGGAGGGCCGCATCCACACCACCTTCTCGCAGAACGCCGCCGCGACGGGCCGCCTCGCCTCGTCCGCACCGAACCTGCAGAACATTCCGGCGCGCTCCGAAGCGGGCCGGCAGATCCGCTCCGCGTTCCGCGCGTCCGACGGATTCGCGAGCCTCATGACCGCGGACTATTCGCAGATCGAGATGCGGATCATGGCGCACCTCTCCGAGGACGAGGGGCTCATCTCGGCGTTCCGTTCGGGCGAGGACCTGCACAGCTTCGTCGCCTCCCAGGTGTTCGGAGTGGAGGCCGACGAGGTCGACACCGCCATGCGGTCGAAGACGAAGGCAGTGTCCTACGGCCTCGCGTACGGCCTGTCCGCGTTCGGTCTGGGCCGCCAGCTCGGCATCCCGCAGTCGGAGGCGACGGCGCTGCGCGACCAGTACTTCGAACGCTTCGGCGGGGTCCGCGACTACCTGCGCGAATCCGTGGAGGAGGCGCGCGAGCGCGGCTACACCGAGACGATCCTCGGCCGCCGCCGCTACCTGCCGGACCTCACCAGCGACCGCCGCCAGGCCCGCGACAACGCGGAGCGGGTGGCGCTGAACTCCCCGATCCAAGGCAGTGCCGCGGACATCATCAAACTCGCCATGCTGCGGGTCCGTGAGGGCCTCGAGCAGGCGGACCTGCGCAGCCGTCTGCTGCTGCAGGTGCATGACGAGCTGGTCCTGGATGTCGCCGAGGGCGAGGAGGAGCAGGTCATGCAGGTGGTGAAGGACGGCATGGAGGGCGCGTACGAGCTCTCGGTGCCGCTGGATGTGTCGGTGGGCACGGGTCGCACCTGGCTGGAGGCCGCGCACTGACGCCCGAGGCGGCCGCAGCGCCGCCCTGCTCCGCGGTCGCAGGTCAGGGCACTCACAATTCGCCGACAATTAACCGAAAAGGGTTGGCTGAGGCCTGTTCGGAAGGTTAGGCTGGAGCCTGTCTGCTTTCCCGCCTGCTCGAAGGGCGGCAGCGGGCATCGCAAGCAAGTATCCCTACGACTTTTGTCCCGACGGAGTTCCTACCTACATGACCACCACCAGCAATGCACCTCAGGTCGCTATCAACGACATCGGCAGCGAAGAAGAGCTGCTCGCAGCGATCGATGAAACCATCAAGTACTTCAACGATGGCGACATCGTCGAGGGCACCGTCGTCAAGGTAGACCGGGACGAGGTCCTGCTTGACATCGGCTACAAGACCGAGGGTGTCATCCCCTCCCGTGAGCTCTCCATCAAGCACGATGTGGATCCGGACGAGGTCGTCGAGGTCGGCGACGAGGTCGAGGCCCTGGTCCTCCAGAAGGAGGACAAGGAAGGTCGCCTGATCCTGTCCAAGAAGCGCGCACAGTACGAGCGCGCCTGGGGCTCGATCGAGGAGATCAAGGAGAACGAGGGCGTCGTCACCGGCACCGTCATCGAGGTGGTCAAGGGCGGCCTCATCGTGGACATCGGTCTGCGCGGCTTCCTCCCCGCCTCCCTCGTGGAGATGCGCCGCGTGCGCGACCTCCAGCCGTACATCGGCCAGGAGCTCGAAGCGAAGATCATCGAGCTGGACAAGAACCGCAACAACGTGGTCCTGTCCCGTCGCGCCTACCTGGAGGAGACCCAGGCGTCGGTCCGCAGCGACTTCCTGCAGACCCTGCAGAAGGGCCAGGTCCGCGACGGCCACGTGTCCTCCATCGTCAACTTCGGTGCCTTCGTGGACCTCGGCGGTGTGGACGGCCTCGTCCACGTCTCCGAGCTGTCCTGGAAGCACATCGACCACCCGTCCGAGGTCGTCGAGGTCGGTCAGCCGGTCACCGTCGAGGTCCTCTCCGTCGAGATGGATCGCGAGCGCGTCTCCCTGTCGCTGAAGGCGACCCAGGAGGACCCGTGGCAGGCATTCGCCCGCACCCACGCCATCGGCCAGGTCGTGCCGGGCAAGGTCACCAAGCTCGTTCCGTTCGGTGCGTTCGTCCGCGTTGAGGACGGCATCGAGGGCCTCGTGCACATCTCCGAGCTCGCGCAGCGCCACGTGGATCTGCCGGAGCAGGTCGTGACCGTGGACCAGGAGGTCTTCGTCAAGGTCATCGACATCGACCTGGAGCGTCGCCGCATCTCCCTGTCGCTGAAGCAGGCCAACGAGGGCGTGGACCCGGAGGGCGACGACTCGACCTTCGATCCGGCTCTGTACGGCATGGCCGCCGAGTACGACGAGAACGGCGAGTACAAGTACCCCGAGGGCTTCGACCCGGAGACCAACGAGTGGCTCGAGGGCTACGACGAGCAGCGTCAGGCCTGGGAGGCCGACTACGCTCGCGCCTACGAGCGCTGGACCCAGCACAAGGCGCAGGTCGCCGAGGCTCTCAAGGCCGATGCTGACGCCGCCGCCACCGCCGCTGTGGGCGAGGCACCGGCCTCCTACCAGTCCGCACCGACCGACGAGGGCACCCTCGCATCGGACGAAGCACTGGCAGCCCTCCGCGAGAAGCTCACCGGCAACTGATCACCTGATCACACGCTGAACCGGCACGGCGCCGTTCCCACACTGTGGGGGCGGCGCCGTCCGCGTCCCGGCGCCGAGTACCATGGAGCGCACCGCGGACCCCACCGTCCCGCATCCACCACCGCCGACCCCCGTCGGCCTGACCGAAGGAGCCCAGTGCTCACCTGGCTCACCGCTGGCGAATCCCACGGACCCTCGCTGACCGCCCTGATCGACGGCTTCCCCGCCGGCGTCACCATCACCTCCGATGATGTCCGCCGCCACCTCTCGCGTCGCCGCCTCGGCTACGGCCGCGGCTCCCGCCAGAAGTTCGAACAGGACGCCCTGCGCATCCTCGGCGGTGTCCGCCACGGCACCACCCTCGGCTCGCCGATCGCCATGGAGATCGGCAACAGCGAATGGCCGAAATGGGAGAAGGTGATGAGCCCCGACCCCGTTGACCCGGCCGACCTCCTCATCGACGCCGGCACCGGCGACGAACGCGAAATCGCCCGCAACCGCGCCCTCACCCGCCCCCGCCCGGGTCACGCCGACCTCGCCGGCATGGCGAAGTACGGGTTCGAGGAGGCCCGTCCCGTTCTGGAGCGCGCATCGGCCCGCGAAACCGCCGCCCGCGTCGCCATCGGCGCATTCTGCGCCGCCCTCCTGGAACAGGCGGCCGGCATCCGCCTGGTCTCCCATGTCCGCTCTGTCGGCACCGCCGCCATCGCCGCGGACGCACCCGTTCCCACCCCGGATGACGAGCAGCGCCTCAACGACGATCCCGTCCGCTGCCTCGACCCCGAAGCCTCCGCCCGCATGGTCGCGGAGATCGACGCCGCGAAGAAGGACGGCGACACCCTCGGCGGTGTTGTGGAGGTCCTCGCCTACGGCGTCCCCGTCGGCCTCGGCTCCCACACCCAGTGGGACCGCCGCCTCGACGGCCGCCTCGCCCAGGCGATCATGTCCATCCAGGCGTTCAAGGGCGTGGAGATCGGCGACGGATTCGCCACTGCCGCCCGCCGCGGCTCCGCCGCCCACGATGAGATCCTCACCGGCGGTGACGGCCCCGCCGCCACCAGCCGCGCCACGAACCGCGCCGGCGGTCTCGAAGGCGGCATCTCCAACGGCCAGGTCATCGCCGTGCGCGGCGCCCTGAAGCCGATCTCGACCGTGCCCCGCGCTCTGCGCACCATCGATGTCGCCACCGGTGAGGAGTCCACCGCCAACCACCAGCGGTCCGATGTCGCCGCGGTCGCTCCCGCCGCCGTCATCGCCGAAGCGATGGTGGCGATCACCCTCGCTGATGCGCTGCTGGAGAAGGCCGGCGGCGACAGCGTCGCAGAGATCCGCCGCCACCTCGAGGCCACCGCCGCGCTGCAGGCCGACGCCCTCTGCCCGCGCGAGGCATGACCGACACGTCCCGCACCACCGCCCCCGCCCCGAGCAGAGGACCGGTCGCTGTTCTGATCGGGCCGATGGGCTCCGGGAAGACGACCGTGGGCCGCGCCCTCGCCCGGCTCCTCGGCGTGCCCTTCGCGGATTCGGACGCCGCCATTGTGGAGGCCGACGGGCGCACCATCCCGGTCATCTTCGAGCAGGACGGCGAGACCGGTTTCCGCACTGTCGAGCAGCGCGTCATCGCGCGGCTCCTCACAGACCACCGGGGGGTGCTCGCCCTCGGTGGGGGAGCCGTCACCACCGGCGCCACCCGCGAGGCCCTGACCGGCCACACGGTGATCCTGCTCGACGTCGACGAGGACGCCGTCGGTCCCCGCATCGGCACGGGGGAGGGGCGTCCCCTGCTGGCAGGCGGGCCCGACCCCCTGGCCGCGTGGCGGGAGCGCACCGCCTCACGCGCACCCCTGTTCGCCGCCTGCGCAACCCACACCGTTGACACCACCGGGCGCACCCCGGACCAGATCGCCCGCACCATCGCCGACATCACCGGCACGAAGGAGCAGCCATGACTACCACGATTCCCGTCGGCTCCGGCCAGGCGGCCTACGACGTCCACGTGGGCCGCTCCATCCTGCCGCGCGTTCCCGCCGCCCTCCCGGATCGGTGCGAACGCGTCATGATCATCCACCAGCCGTCCACCCGCGTCCTCGCCGATGAGCTCCGCGGCGCCATCGCCGACACCGGGCGCGAGGCGTACCTCGCCGAAGTGCCCGATGGCGAAGAGGCGAAGACCGCGCAGGTCGCCGGGTTCCTCTGGCAGGCCCTCGGCCAGGCCGACCTCACCCGCACCGACATCGTCATCGGCTTCGGCGGCGGCGCCGTCACCGACCTCGCCGGGTTCGCCGCCGCCACCTGGCTGCGCGGCATCGACATCATCCAGCTGCCCACCACTGTCCTCGGCATGGTGGACGCCGCAGTCGGCGGCAAGACCGGCATCAACACGGCGGAGGGCAAGAACCTCGTGGGCGCGTTCCACACGCCCCGCGCCGTGTTCGCCGACCTCGACACGCTGCGCACCCTCCCGCCGAACGACGTCGCCGCCGGCCTCGCCGAGGTCGTCAAATGCGGGTTCATCCGCGACCCGCAGATCCTGGACATCATCGAGGACGACCCCGCCGCTGCCCTGGACGTCACCTCCGAGCCGTTCGCCGACATCGTCGCCCGTGCCATCCGCGTGAAGGCCGACGTGGTCAGCAGCGACCTGCGCGAGGTAGGGGAGCGGGAGATCCTCAACTACGGCCACACGTTCGGCCACGCGATCGAACACAATGAGCGCTACCAGTGGCGCCACGGCGCCGCCGTCGCCATCGGCATGGTGTTCGCCGCCGAACTCGCCCACCTCGCCGGCCGCATGGACGAAGCCCTGCTCGACCGCCACCGGTCCATCCTCACCTCGCTCGGCCTGCCGGTCGCGTACCGGGGCCGCCAGTGGCCCCGCCTGGCCGATGCGATGAAGCGCGACAAGAAGACCCGCGGCAGCATGCTCCGCTTCGTGGTGCTGGACGCCCTCGCCTCCCCGGGCCGCCTCGAAGGCCCGGACCCGCAGCTGCTGCTCGCCGCGTACGCCGCCGTCACCGACGAGGCGCAGCCCTGATGCTGCCGCAGGTGATCGTCCCGATCATGCCCGCCGGCCCCACCGCAGCCGCCGCTGCGGCCGCTGCCGCGGACCAGGCCAGCGCAGCCGTCGCGGCGGGGGCCGACGTCATCGAATGGCGCGTCGATGCGCTCGGAGAGGCCGCGCTCGACCCAGCGGTGCGGGCGGAGGCTGCGGACGCGATCTCCCGCGCTCTCGCCGCGCACGCCGACCCGGCGGCACAGGCAGGCGCAGCATCGCACCCCGGCCGGACGTTGCAGGCCCGACGGGTCCCGCTGCTCGCTGCGGTTCGCACCGTCGCCGAAGGCGACGGCATCGCCCTCGGCGACGACGCCTACGCCGATTTGCTGCTCGACCTCGCCGCTCGCTCCGGCATCGACGCGATCGACGTGGAGGCCGCCCGGCTCGATCCCGCCTCTGCCCGTGACCTCGTCACCGGCATCGCACAGACCGGCGCCGCGGTCATCGGCTCCAGTCACGACTTTCGGCGGACCCCGTCGGCCCCCGAGATCCACGCCCTTCTCGACGCTCTCCACGCCGCCGGCTGCCGCACGCTGAAGATCGCCGTGATGCCGACCAGCCGCGCCGACGTCCTCACCCTTATGCAGGCCGTTGAGTCGTATCAGTCCGCGCAGCCCGCCCCGAGCCGGAAACCGGTGATCGCCATGTCGATGGGTCCGCTCGGCGCCGTCACCCGGATCGCTCCGCAGGCGTTCGCATCCGCCGCCACGTTCGCCGCCGTCGGCCGCGCCAGCGCCCCCGGGCAGATCCCGATCGACCAGGTCCGCGCCGCCCTCCCGCTCAGCGGTGAGCTGCCGGGCTCAGCGGCCGCGGTGGTGCTGCGGGCCTGACTCGAACGGCGCCTCATCGTCGTCATCATCATCGACGTGCATCGCGCCGTCATGATCGTGCTCGCGCCGCAGTGACGGGAAATGGATCTGGAACGGCGGCGCAGCCGCCCTGGAGTCCGGCTCCTCAGGTGTTCCCTCCACGTTGAAGAAGGAGTCGTGCACGAGGTCCTGCGGGTCCAGCACCGGGATCTGCCCGGTCTCCGCCGCCACCCGCTGCCGCTCCTCGCGCCGCACCCGCCGCACGAACGCCCGCATCTGCACCGGTGACAGGGTCACGGCGAGATCGGGGGCCGTCGGCAGGGACCAGCGGCGCCACTGCGCCAGGATCGCCACCGCCGTGCCCGCGAGCGCCGCCAGCACCACGATCCAGCTCGGCAGGTTGAGGGCATCCACACCCCAGGTGAGGACCGCGGTCAGCAGTGCGGCCGTCGCATACAGAGGGCCGCCGGTGAAGATCCCGGGGATACGGCCCACCATGACGTCGCGGATCACACCGCCGCCCACCGCCGTCGTGAGCCCCAGCAGGATCGACGGCAGCGGTGACAGGCCCGCCCCGAGCGACTTCGCGCACCCGATCGCGGCCCACACGCCGAGAGCGACCGCGTCCAGCACCGTGGTGGAGTGCCTCCAGATCCTGGCGTCCACGGAGATGAGGAACGCGATGAGGACGCCGGCGAGGCTCGCCGCGAGGTACCACGGGGTGGAGAAGGCGGCCGGCACGCCCTGGGCGAGGATGAGGTCGCGGATGATGCCGCCGCCGAGACCGGACACGATGCCGATGAATGCGAAGCCGACCGCGTCGAACTGGAGGCGCCGGGCGAGCGCACCGCCGACGATCCCCATCACGAACACGCCGATGAGGTCCATCGCGCGCATCATGTCGTTCGTCAGCAGGAACGTCTCGGGGGTCGCGGCAGAGCTGGGCATATCAGTAGCCTACGTCTATGCGTCACCACCTTCAGCGCGTCGGTCTGACCGGCGGGATCGGTTCCGGAAAGACGACCGTGGCGGACCGGTTCCGCGAGACCGGCATCACGGTCATCGACCTCGATGAGCTGTCCCGCGCCGTCCTCGACCAGCCCGGCGAAGGCGTCGATGATATGGTCGCCCGCTTCGGCGCCGAGTACCTCAACAGGGCCGGCACTGCGGACCGGGCGAAGCTCGGCGACCTCGTATTCTCCGACGCCGCCGCCCGCGCCGACCTCGAACGCATCGTCCTCACCCGCGTCGCCGAACAGGTCAGCGCCCTCGATGAGGCGGCCGCGGCGGCGGGGGAGGAGTTCATCGTGCACGACTCGCCGCTGCTGCTGGAGAAGGGGCACGACGCCGACTTCGCCGTCATCATCGGTGTCCTCGCCCCCGTCGAGGAGCGCATCCGTCGGGTCATGCAGCGCTCGAACAAGACCCGCGAGTGGGTGGAGCGCGTCATCGCCGCGCAGACCACCGATGATCAGCGCCGCCGCCGCTGCCACATCCTCATCGACAACACCGGCACCCGTGAGGACCTCGCCGCCGCCGCGGACGCTGCGGTGGGGGAGGTCCGACGGATGCTCGCTCCCAGTGATCCCCACTAGTGTGGCCGCATGCGTCCCGTCACTGATCTGGTCCGAGCCCGGCACCCCTTCGAGGTCGTCAGCGAGTACGAACCCGCCGGTGACCAGCCGAAGGCGATCGACGAACTGGCGCGCCGCATCAACGACGGCGAACAGGACGTGGTCCTGCTCGGCGCGACCGGCACCGGCAAGTCCGCGACCGCGGCGTGGCTGATTGAGAAGGTGCAGCGCCCCACCCTGGTGATGGCGCACAACAAGACCCTGGCCGCGCAGCTCGCCAGTGAGTTCCGAGAACTGCTGCCGAACAACGCGGTCGAATACTTCGTCTCCTACTACGACTACTACCAGCCGGAGGCGTACGTCCCGCAGTCGGACACGTACATCGAGAAGGACTCCTCGATCAACGCGGAGGTGGAGCGGCTGCGCCACTCCGCCACGAACTCCCTGCTCACCCGTCGCGACGTGGTCGTGGTGTCGTCCGTGTCCTGCATCTACGGCCTCGGCACCCCGCAGGAGTACGTGGACCGGATGGTGCGCCTGTCCGTCGGCGAGGAACTGGACCGCGACGACCTGCTGCGCCGGTTCGTGGACATGCAGTACGACCGCAACGACGTCTCCTTCGTCCGCGGCACCTTCCGGGTGCGGGGCGACACGGTCGAGATCATCCCGATGTACGAGGAGCTCGCCCTGCGCATCGAGTTCTTCGGCGACGAGATCGACGCCCTGTACACCCTCCACCCCGTCACCGGTGAGGTGATCCGCGAGGAGGAGCAGGTCCACATCTTCCCCGCCTCCCACTACGTGGCGGGCCCCGAGCGACTCCAGCGCGCCATCGGCGACATCGAGAAGGAGCTCGCCTGGCGGCTCGAGGAGCTCGAAGGGCAGAACAAGCTCCTGGAGGCGCAGCGGCTGCGGATGCGCACCACCCACGACATCGAAATGCTCCGCCAGACCGGCTCCACCAACGGTGTGGAGAACTACTCCCGCCACTTCGACGGGCGCGGACCCGGCACCCCGCCGAACACCCTCATGGACTACTTCCCGGAGGACTTCCTGCTGATCATCGACGAGTCGCACGTGACCGTCCCGCAGATCGGCGCCATGTACGAGGGGGACCGTTCCCGCAAGCGGACGCTCGTGGACTACGGGTTCCGGCTCCCGTCGGCCCTCGACAACCGGCCCCTGAAGTTCGAGGAGTTCATCAAGCGGACCGGACAGACCGTGTACCTCTCGGCGACCCCGGCGCAGTATGAGCTGGAGCGGGCGAACGGGTACGTGGAGCAGATCATCCGCCCCACCGGTCTCGTGGACCCCGAAGTGATCGTGAAACCGGTCAAGGGGCAGATCGACGACCTGCGCGCAGAGATCGAGAAGCGCGTGGAGAAGGACGAGCGCATCCTCGTCACCACGCTGACGAAGCGGATGGCGGAGGACCTCACCGACTACCTCCTGGAGAACGGGGTGCGGGTCCAATACCTCCACTCCGATGTGGACACGCTGCGCCGCGTGGAGCTGCTGCGGTCCCTGCGCATGGGTGAGTTCGACGTCCTCGTGGGCATCAACCTGCTGCGTGAGGGTCTGGACCTCCCCGAAGTGTCCCTCGTGGCGATCCTCGACGCCGACAAGGAGGGATTCCTGCGTTCGCGCACCTCCCTGATCCAGACGATCGGCCGCGCCGCCCGCAACGTGTCCGGACAGGTGCACATGTACGCGGACACGATCACCGAGTCGATGCGCGAAGCGATCGACGAGACCACGCGCCGCCGCGAGAAGCAGATCGCGTTCAACAAGGAGAACGGCATCGACCCGCGGCCGCTGCGGAAGAAGATCGCGGACGTCACCGACATGCTCGCCCGCGAGGACGTCGACACCGAAACCCTCCTGGCCACCGACTACCGCGCCGGGAAGGAGAGGGTGGCGAGGCGCCACGGCCGCGGCGACTCCGTGCTCAACAACCGCTCGCTGGACCTGGGCGATGACCCGGTGGCGACGCTGAAGGACATGATCACGGAGATGACCACCTCGATGCACGCGGCAGCGGAGGCGCTCCAGTTCGAGGAAGCCGCCCGCATCCGCGACGAAGTGTCCGAACTGAAGAAGGAGCTGCGGCAGTTCGAAGGCTGACCGGAGCGACAGGAAAGGAAGAGCACTCATGCAGCTGACATCGCAGGCACTCACCGACGGCGAAGCGATCCCCCTGGAGTTCGCCGAACCCTCCAGCGGCGGCGAGAACACCATCCCCGACCTCGCATGGAGCGGCGCCCCGGACGGCACGAAGTCCTACGCCCTCACCGTGTACGACCCGGACGCGCCGACGGGCTCCGGCTTCTGGCACTGGGTCGCGTTCGACATCCCCACGTCCGTCACGTCCATCGCGAAGGGAGGTGCCCTCGAGTCCCCGGCGCGCGAATGGGAGAACGACTACGGCTACAAGGGCTACGGCGGTGCAGCCCCGCCGGCCGGCCGCACCCACCGCTACATCCACACGGTGCACGCTCTGAACGTGGAGAAGCTGGAGGTGCCGGAGGGCGCGACCCAGACCCAGGCGCGGTTCATGCTGATGGCCGCACAGATCGACTCAGCATCCATCACCCCGGTGTTCTCGCAGCCCGAGGAGGACTGACCGGACGCGCTCCGACGGGGCCCGGGGATCAGTCGATCTCATGAACGGAGCTCTCGAGGACGGTGTGCTCGGGGGGGTGTCCCTATGTTTCGAGTCAAGCCGCGAGAGCGGTCGGCTCGGGGGTAGGGGCGGTTGTCGGTGGCTGGTAGTAGGTGCCGTCGCGGAGCATGGCGTAGATGACGTTGCAGCGGC
>NZ_JAKRNG010000049.1:0-7480 GCF_022347125.1 Helcobacillus sp. ACRRO | reverse complement strand
GCTGCAACGTCATCTACGCCATGCTCCGCGACGGCACCTACTACCAGCCACCGACAACCGCCCCTACCCCCGAGCCGACCGCTCTCGCGGCTTGACTCGAAACATAGGGACACCCCCCGGCTGCGTGCGCCGCGTCAGTGCGCGGCGGAGCCGAGGCCGAGGCGGCGGGCGGCCCAGTGCGGGTCGTCGGTGGTGACGGTGTCGGCGCCGCTGGCGAGCGCGCGGGACAGCTGCCGGTGCGAGTTCACGGTCCACACGTTGACGCGCAGGCCCCGACGGTGCGCTTCGGTGACGGCGCCGGAGCGGATCCCATCGATGCGGGCGCCGAGCCAGCGCGCGCCGACGGACTCGATGACGTCGAACGCGGCCCGACGGGTCCAGTGCACCAAGAAGGAGCGGTCCACATCAGGCAGGATCCGCCCCACCACCTGGAGGGCATCCGGGTGGAAGGAGATGACGGCGTCACCGGCGTGGGCCGCTTCGCCGGTGCGCATCTCTTGGATCATGCGGGCCACCGGTTCAGCGGCGGCGGCGACCTTCACTTCGATGTAGACGGAGGCGCCGGCGGCGCCCGCGAGCGCGAGCACGTCCTCGAGGAACGGGATGCGGTGCCCGCCGCGAAGCTCCACCTGCTCCAGCTGGGCGCGGGTGAGGTCGGCGATGCGGCCGCGGGTGCGGACACTGGTGGGGGCGGCCATGCGGGTGATGGTGTCGTCGTGGTGGACGGCGAGGTGGCCGTCGCGGGTGAGCCGGACGTCGCATTCGAGAGTGCGAGCGCCCGCGGCGAGGCCGGCGCGGAAGGCGGCCATGGTGTTCTCGGGGGCGAGGAGGGCGCCGCCGCGGTGGGCGACGATGCGCGGCGGGCCAGCGGGCGTGTGCGCGGCGGCCGGCGCTCGTCCGCCGGTGAGGGCGGCGGGGCCGACGGGTGCGGTCGCGGGTCGTATGGACAGCGCGTGGCTCATGGCGGTCCGTTCGTCGAAGGGGAGCCTCCGGGGCGTGGACATGGCCAGGTTAGGGGCGCGTCGGCCCCTCCCCTGGCGGTTCGGACGGTCGTGTGCCGAGTGTTGATCGAGTCCTCGCCGCGGGTGCACCGCCGGGACACCGGGACGTCACCCGCCGCTGGGCTGTCAGTGACGGGGGTCACGTGCCGGTAGGGTGGCCGCATGGACATCAACGAGCGCATCCAGACCCTTGACTATGCGGCATCGATGGACGCCCCGCGCGGCCCCGAGTTCCTCACACTCCGCTACCGGCCGTCCACGCCGACCTCGCAGGACGTGCTGTGGCAGTTCATCACCCAGCCGGAGCGCCTGGCGCAGTGGTCGCCGATCGTGCCGGAGCGGCCCCTCACCGAGGTGGGCTCGTACACCGCGCACGAGCACGAGGGCGATGCCGGGTTCACGTCCGATGTGATCCGGGTGGCGCCGGCGCAGGAGCTGGTGCACCGGTGGGGTGAGGACCGGCTGACCTGGGCGGTCTCACCGGAGGGGCACACGCTGAGCTGCACGATGGAGCTGATGCAGCCGGAGTACGCGTCGATGTATGCGGCGGGCTGGCAGGTGTGCTTCGGTGTGCTCGATGCGCTGCTCGCGGGCCAGGAGCAGGAGCGGATCGTGGGCGATGATGCGGTGAAGCACGGATGGCGGGACCTGCAGAAGAAGTACGTGGGTGAACTGCCCGGCCAGTCCTCCGAGCTGCCGTTCGGATGAGGGTTGGGCGCGGGGTGAGGATGGCACCCTCGCCCCAGCCCCACGCCTTGCTTTTGATTGAAGCTTCAATCATCCACGTGTAGGGTGAGGCCATGAAGAGCTTCGGATTCCTCAGCTTCGGCCACTACGACCCGCACGGCCGCGGCGGCATGCCCGACGCGTCCGGCATGCTCCACGACGCCATCGGCATCGCCCAGGCAGCCGATGACCTCGGCGTGAACGGCGCCTACTTCCGCGTCCACCACTTCGCACCGCGGGCAGGCGCACCGATCCCGCTGCTCAGCGCGATCGCCGCCACCACGAAGCACATCGAGGTCGGCACCGGCGTCATCGACATGCGCTAGCGCATGCCTGGGTTGTAGCACTTGTTGTCAGCGTCGGCGCGCTCTACAGCACAACGTTGACGGCAATCCTGGCTGGTTTTCGATGAAGGCGGCTCTTCCTGCGCTGAGCGTCGGTGCGATGATCGCGCAACCCGGCGGTGCTCAACCCTCATAGAGGCGCATCGAGTACTTCGCGCAGCTGATCGACGGTGGGCGAACCAGCCAGCCCGGCAGGAGTGCGGAACACTCGACAGGCGAGCCCCACCGGCGTGTGCTCGTCGGCGAAGGGGTCGGAGCCGTCAATGAGGACGGTCGGGGACCCGTGGAACCCGAGGCGGGCGGCGTCCTCGGCAGTCTCGACTCGCTGATGCACGACGCGGACGTCCGATCGGCCGTCGAGGGCCTCGGTGAGCCGCCGGTCGAGCACCTCCCAGTTCGGGCACCCGTCGAAGTACTGCAACGTGATCTCCACGATCCACTCCTCTCAGGCTCTGTCCGCGCGGACCGCGGCCGGTGACGCCGTCTCAGGCGACGCAGCCGCCGCTTGGCTCTTGCGGGCACGCGCGGCGCGCAGCCCGTTGGCGATGACGACGACCTCGGCGACTTCGTGGACGAGGACGACTGCGGCCAGGCCGAGCACGCCGGTGATGGCCAGCGGCAGCAGCACGGTGATGATCGCCAGGGACAGCACAATGTTCTGGTTCATGATCGCCCGGCCTCGGCGGGCGTGCCGCAGAGCCTGCGGGATCAGGCCGAGGTCGTGACCGGTGAAGGCGACGTCGGCGGACTCGATCGCGGCGTCGGATCCGGTCGCGCCCATCGCGATGCCCACGGTCGCACCGGCCAGGGCGGGGGCGTCGTTGATGCCGTCGCCGATCATCGCCGTCGGCGAGGCCTTAGAGAGCTGGGCGACGATGCGGGCCTTGTCCTCGGGCCGCAGCTCGGCGTGCACGTCGCCGATCCCAGCGAGCTGCGCGAGCGCGTGCGCGGTGCGGGCGTTGTCGCCGGTGAGCATGCTCACCTCGACGCCCTGGGCCCGCAGCGTGCGCACGACCTCGGGGACCTCGGGGCGCAGCTCGTCGCGGACGCCGATCGCCCCGGCCAGTTCGCCGTCGACGGCCACGAGCACGCAAGTCTGGCCCTCGGCCTCCAGGTCCTCGACCCGGGCCTTGAGCGGCCCCGCGTCGATCCAGCGGGGGCTGCCCACCGTCACCCGGCGGCCGTCCACCATGCCGCCAATGCCGTGCCCGGCCTCCTCCGTCACGTCCTGCGCGGCGGGCGCTCCTTGGCCCGCGGCGGCGATGGCGGCGGCGAGCGGGTGCGTCGAGTGCTGCTCCACGGCCGCTGCCCAGGCGAGCACCTGGGCGTCGTCGAACCCGTCGGCGGCGACGACGGCGGTGACCTCGGGCCGGTTGCGGGTCAGGGTGCCGGTCTTGTCGACGGCGAGGTGGCGGATGCCGCCGAGGCGCTCGAAGGCGGCACCGCTCTTGATGACGACGCCGAACTTCGTCGCCGCGCCGACCGCGGAGACCACGGTGACGGGCACCGCGATCGCCAGCGCGCACGGGCTGGCGGCGACGAGGACGACCAGGGCGCGGGTGATCCAGGTCTCGGGGTCGCCGAGCAGCGAGCCGAGCACGCCGACAAGGACGGCGAGGACCATCACGCCGGGCACCAGCGGGCGGGCGATCCGGTCGGCGATGCGGGCCCGGTCGCCCTTCTCGGCCTGGGCCTGCTCGACCAGCTCCACAATGGTGGTCAGCGAGTTGTCGGTGCCCGCCGCGGTCGCCTCGACCTCCAGGACTCCGGCGGTGTTGATCGCGCCCGCCGACACTGCATCATCGGGCGCGACCTCGACCGGGATCGACTCGCCGGTGATCGCCGACGTGTCCAGACTGGAGCGGCCAACGCGGACCAGGCCGTCGGTCGCGACCCGCTCGCCCGGGCGGACCAGCAGCACGTCGCCGACGGCGATCTCCTTCGCCGGGATCTCGACCGAGGCACCGTCGCGCAGCACGGTGGCGGTCTCCGGCACGAGCTTGAGCAGCGCGCGCAGGCCGCCGCGGGCGCGGTCCATCGCCTTGTCTTCCAGGGCCTCGGCGATCGAGTACAGGAACGCCAGCGCGGCGGCCTCTTCGACGTAGCCGAGGATGACCGCGCCGACGGCGCTGATCGTCATCAGCAGCGCGATCCCCAGCTTCCGCTTGACGAACAGGTTCCGCAGCGCGCCGGGCGCGAACGTGTACGCGCCCAGCAGCAGGCCCGCCCAGAACGCGACCAGCGCCGCGACGTGCAGCCCCAACCACTCCAGCAACAGGCCGATGCCGAACGCGACGCCGGAGAGGATCGGCACCACCAGACCCGGATCGCGCCACCACGGGCGCTCGGCCTCCTCGGCCTCTTCGGCGGCACTGGTGGTCGGCTCGTCGCAGCCGCAGGCGGCGCTCACGAGGCGTCCCCTGAACCGGTCGCGGCGCAGCAGCCGGGCACCGAACAGTGCGGGTCGATGCACGGCGCGCTCTCGTCCACCGCGAGCGTGACGTCCACCAGCGCCGTCAGCGCCGCGGCCAGGTGTGGGTCGGCGATCTCGTAGCGGGTCTGGCGGCCCTCGGGCTCGGCGACCACGATCCCGCAGTCGCGCAGGCAGGTTAGGTGGTTCGACACGTTCGACCGCGTCAGCCCCAACTCGCGCGAGAGCACGGCGGGGTGGCTCGGGCCGTCGAGCAGGGACATCAGTATCTTGGAGCGCGTCGGGTCCGCCATGGCCCGGCCCAGCCGGTTCATGACGTCGAGGCGCGAAGCAATAGTCAGCATGCACTGAACTATACAGTGTGTGCTGACCTATCGTCCAGTTGCAGGGCTGCCGCACGCGCTCCGCGCGCTTGCCCTCGGGAATCACGGTCACCTCTTGCGCCAGCTCGGCCACGTCGGCATCCCGCGGCCCTTCCACGTCTCCACGAGACCGGCGGCCCACCGGACGGACGCGAAGAGCCCGTAGCCGGACCCGGCAAGGCCAGCGCCGACCGCGAGCCACCGCCCGATGCCGAGCCACACGCTCCCGTCCACGTCCAGCGCCCACTGAGCGCCGGTGATGAGCCCGGCGATACCCATCCAAAGCCCGGCGACGACCACGACCACCGGCAGGAGGGCGAGGCACATCGCCGCGGCCGCCGACCAGAGCTGACGCGCTTCCAGCTTCGCCGTCGCCGCGATGATCCGCTCGGCCCGTTCGTTCGACGCATCGAGGTTCGCGGTCATCGTGGTCGAAGCCTCCCCGGCGACCTGCTCGACAGCCTTCTCGACCCGTTCCTCGGTGCGCTTCTCGATCCGCTGCACCGCGCCGCCGACCTGGCTCAAGAGCTTCTGGTTCGCCGCGGCCTGCGCCTTGAGCCCCTCAATCGCCGAGGCCGTAGCCGCGCGATTCTTCTGCGCCTCCGCGACCAAGCTCCGCGACGCGGCGTTCAAGCTCTCGCCGTTGAGACTCTGCGCGAACTCGCCGAGCGTGCTCGCGATCTCGTTCTGCCTGCTCTCGATACTCGCGATCCTCGCGGAGGAGACCGCCGCGCTGGACATCATCGCCGGCGGCCGCATCGCCCTCGGCATCTCCCGCGGCTCCCCCGAACCCGCCGACCGCGGATGGGAGGCGTTCGGCTACACCGGCTCCACCGACCCGCGCGGCGCCGACATCGCCCGCAACAAGTTCGACCTCTACCTGCGGGCCCTGCGCGGCGAAGGGATGGCCCCGTCGGCCGGAATGTCCTTCGGATTCCCACCCGCACCCGCTGGTGAGAACGGCCTGCTTCGCCTCGAGCCGCACTCCCCCACCGCCGCGCAGCGGATCTGGTGGGGCGCCGGGTCGCGCGAGACCGCTGTCAACGCCGGACGGATGGGCGTGAACCTGATGAGCTCCACTCTGCTGACGGAGGCGACGGGCGATGCGTTCGCCTCACTTCAGGCGGAGCAGCTGCGCGCCTACCATCGGGCGTTCCGGGAGGAGGGGCATGGCTTCACGCCCCGGACGTCGGTGTCCCGTTCGATCTTTCCGCTGGTCAGCGACCAGGACCGCCGCTTCTTCGGGCTGCGCGCCGGCGAGTCGCACGACCAGATCGGCGTGATCGACGGGCTGCGCTCCACGTTCGGGAAGTCGTACGCGGACGAGCCGGACAAGCTGGTGGAGCAGCTGAAGCAGGACGAGGCCGTGATGATGGCCGACACCCTCATGCTGACCATCCCCTCGCAGCTCGGCGTGGACTGCAACGCGCACGTGCTGGAGTCGTTCGCGAGGTACGTGGCGCCCGAGCTCGGCTGGGTGCCCGCGACCGAGGGGCCGGCGACGGGGTACACCCGCGAGGAGCTCAGCGCCTACGGGGTGTGAGGCCCCGTCGGCCGACGGGTTCCATGCGTTTCAGCGCTCTTGATCCCGATCGAGGGCGCTGAAACGCATCAAACGGTCGGCGACGGCGATGCCGGTGGTCCGGGCGGCGTCGGCGCCGGGGGCCGGCCGGCGAGCTGGCCCTCCTTGCGGAACTGCCCGGTCGCGGCGAGCACGGCGAGGATGACCGCGAGCGCCGCCCACATCGGCACGCCCGCGGGCCCGGCGAGGATCATGTTCGGCGGGTGTTCGGCGTCGCCGAGCAGGATCAGTGCGCCGGCGGAGGCGTTGAGGGAGGCGTGCGCGAACACGGCGGGCCACACGGAGCCGGTGCGCAGCCGCAGGAAGCCGAGCAGAGAGCCCATGAGGATGCAGAAGATCGTCATCAGGCCCACACCGCGCAGGTCGTACAGCCCGTAGTTGTGGCCGAGCAGGGTGATCGGTGCGTGCCACACTCCCCAGATCGCGCCGGAGAGGATCAGCGCGGGCCACACGCCGAGGGGGCGCAGGCGGGGCAGGAGCCAGCCGCGCCAGCCGATCTCTTCGCCGAGCGCGGGGATGAGGATGACGATGAGGGCGTTCAGCGGCGCGGCGAGGATCTGCATCCAGGCGAGCAGCGCGGGGTCCATGGGGGTGCCCGGCGGGATCATCCGCGCGGCCATCGAATAGTCCTGGAGGTCGAGCTTCACCAGGCCGACCGCGGCGGTGACGAACGGCAGGGCGAGCAGCAGCAGCCACATGCCGACGAAGGCGGCGAGGGTGACGCCGACCGTGCGCTTCCACGGCTGCAGCGGCCAGATGCCGAGGTCCCGCAGGCGGTTCTTCCCGGGCCGCTTCATGGTGAAGGTGACGATGAGGGCGGCGATGGCGGGGGTGAACATCAGCAGCACCGGCAGGAGGACGGGCAGCCACGCGCCGACGGTGTTCAGGCCGTTCTCGCCGAGGTGCAGCGGCAGCATGACGAGCCAGCCGAGGCCGTAGGCGATGGCGATGAACACGGCGACGGGTCCCCACGCGACGGTGGTGCGGTCGGGGATGGGGCCGTGGATGCCGGTGGCGGCGGCGCCGGTGGGGGC